>JBAVYC010000559.1:0-3585 GCA_049698595.1 Desulfobacterales bacterium
GGTAAAGAAAATATAGAAACAGCGGAGAAAAAAAGAGTAACGCGAAAATGGAATACAGCCAGAGGAAGATCTGCTTATCGCCGGATGCTTTGGTGAACAAACTCCGCAGCGCATGGAATAGAGCGGAAATCAGTACGAGGGCAATGGCAAGGGCGCTCATGGTCCACCTTTAAGGGTTTGGATGGTACAAATGCAAGAATATGGTCTTTATTTACATGCATTGGCCCCAGATTGCCAGTCTAAAAAGCTGCTGGAAATGCAATTTCCGCTGACCGGGGCAGCGATTTCCGATTTGTGCATTTTTTGGAGTAAGAGCGGGTTCTTCTGAAAAACAAAAAAACACAGATACCATTAATGAGCTTAGTGAGGAATTACCCTTGGGCACCGCCCTCATTGAACAGCTCCCCGTAAAGGTTGAACATGTCGGGCAAGCGACGTGATTTAATACGCTATTTGGAAAAGAACGGCCTCTACCTACTAAAAGTTAATTCCAGTCAAGAGGCACAGACAACTCGATAGAATCACTGCCAATGAACTTTGCAAACAGGCCGGGTTAGATCCAAAATTTTAAACCCCTGTTTTCAAGCATCTCTTGTCGGGCCAAGCTATGTTCCTGTAATTCTTTATCACCGATAATTTCTGTCGATCTATCAACGAATTAAATGGTTTCCAGTCTTAATGCAGAGTTAATTTTTATTTTTATCGTCATTAATTGCGAATTATATCAAAATAATAATTTTTTTCGTCATATTTGATGAATTAATAAAATACTTGCAATTCGTCAATTTTGGCGATATATTAGTTATATATAACTTTTAATCGACATGAATGACGACTATGATAAAATTTAAAGCATTGGGAGATGATGCGGTTCTTGAAGAGCTCGGCAGGCGACTTGGGCGTCGACGGCTTGCTTTACAGATAACCCAAGCAAAATTAGCCGATCAGGCGGGTGTGTCCAAAAGAACGGTTGAACGGATAGAAGCCGGGGCGGCAGCGCAAACGCTGAGCCTCATTCGTATCCTTCGGGTACTTGACCTTCTGCAGGGTCTCGATCAGCTGATTCCTGAAACCGGTCCAAGACCCATGGACTTGCTCAAACTTAAAGGCAAGGAACGCAAGCGTGCCTCGTCGAACCGTGCCGGAGACCAGTCCGGTAAAGCATGGTCCTGGGGTGATGACTCATGAGCACGGTTGCCGAAGTTAAGCTCTGGGGGCGCACGGTCGGTGCCATCGCTCTTGAAAAAGGCCAGGCGGCGGCCGCTTTTGAGTATGATCCGGCTTTTGCCGGCAGCGGGATCGAGGTCGCGCCGCTGACAATGCCGCTTTCCAATCGAGTTTATTTTTTCCCTGAATTATCCCAGGTGACTTTTCACGGACTCCCGGGACTGCTGGCGGATTCACTGCCGGACAGGTTCGGCAATGCCCTCATTAATGCCTGGCTGGCCACACGTGGACGAACACCCGAATCGTTCAATGCCGTTGAACGCCTATGCTATACTGGAAAAAGAGGAATGGGCGCCTTGGAGTTTGAGCCCACCATAGGGCCGAAGGCACGCAGGGCCACCCGCATTCAAGTCGATAAACTCGTTGAGTTGGCGTCGGAAATACTGACAAACCGTGAAAATTTGAAGGTATCGTTTACTGCCCCAAAAAAAGAACAGGCACTCAGAGAAATTCTGAAGGTCGGCACCTCAGCAGGGGGTGCAAGGGCAAAGGCGGTGATTGCCTGGAATCCATCAACCAATGAAGTGCTCTCCGGTCAGATCCCGGCGGGTGAAGGATATGGGTATTGGTTGCTTAAATTTGATGGTGTTAAGGGCAACAGGGATAAAGAACTCGAGGACCCAAAAGGGTACGGCGTAATCGAATATGCCTATTACAATATGGCCTGTGACGCAAAAATCACCATGAGTGAGTGCCGGCTATTCGAAGAGAACGGCCGGCGCCATTTCATGACCCGGCGCTTTGATCGACTCAACAACGGGGAAAAGCTGCATATGCAGTCCTTATGCGGACTGGCGCATTACGATTTCAACATGGCCGGGGCCTGTGGCTATGAGCAGGCGCTCCTGGCCGTCAAACAACTCGGTCTGCCGATGAGTGCGGTTGAGGAACAGTTTCGTCGCATGGCCTTCAACATCATTGCACGCAATCAGGATGACCATGTGAAGAACATCGCTTTCCTGATGGATAAATCGGGCAAATGGTCGCTTTCGCCAGCCTTTGACATGACGTACAGCTTCAACCCTTCCGGCAAATGGACAGCCAGTCACCAGATGACCGTAAACGGCAAACGCGATAACTTTACGATGGAAGACTTCAAGGCATGCGCCAAAATTGCCTCGATGAAGCGGGGACGTGCCGAGAAGATTGTCAACGAAGTGCTTGAAACCGTATCGCGTTGGAGAGATTATGCAGATCAAGCGGGTGTTTCACCCTCAATGCGCGATCAGATTCAACATGCACTGCGCCTGAAAGGTTTTTGAAAAGATGACCACCCAAAGGGTATTGGGGACATCCCATAAAATGTAAATATGTAACGGACGTCCCTCTGGCTCCCGTAATTTTAAAGCTTGACATTTTGGTCATAATAGTCATAATGGTCATAAATGGAGGTTGTTATGGAAAAAAGCATATCAGTAGCGGAAGCTAAAGCCACATTGTCAGAATGCATCCGGCAAGTGGAATCTGGTTCTCTCATGCTCATTACAAGGCATGGCAAGCCGGTTGCAGCGCTTGTCCGCCCCGCTGATTTGGAACACCTTGAGCGTTTGAGAAAAGCAGGGCCGGAAAGCGGACTTGCCAGCATTGCTGGTGGCTGGGAAAACTCCGAAGAACTGGCTACAATCTTGGGCGGGTCCCCTCGCCACGGGCAACGTGATATTGCAGATCTTGAGCACTGACGATGGCCTTTCTCTTTGATACCGATGCAATTTCAGAACTCTTACGCCCTCGCCCTGCAATGGCTTACCTAAAATGGCTCATGAAGGTATCTCGTGAAGAGCAATTTACAAGCGCCGTTGTAATCGGTGAATTATACAAAGGCGCCTACCGTTCCCAGAACCGAGATCGGCACATAGTCAATATAGAGCAACGAGTTCTACCAGCTGTCACAGTCCTACCTTATGACACTGACACGGCGAAAGTCTTTGGCAAAATCCGGGCTCATCTTGAAGAAGCAGGAACAATCCTTCCGGATGCGGATCTTCAGATTGCTGCTACAGCTATGTGTTATAATTTGGAACTTGTAACTGGAAACATACGTCATTTCAGCAGAATCTCCGGCCTGAAGCTTAACAAGATCCTCGCAGATTCACGGAATACCACTTAAATGCCTGCCTTTTGGTACTCTCTTAAAAATCGAAAAAATGCATTATGAGCTGGAACAACTCACAAAAAAAGAGACTGTCGGCATCTCTTGTCGGACCAAACTATGTGCTTGTATTTTAGTGAAGGCTCCCCGCAGCAGAGCTGACGGGGCATCGGGCTATAGGAATAATGTCTATTATATTCCGCAGCAAGCTGCGGGGAATTAGACCCCAAAAAATTGTCTGTGTCTGTCCGTGTGGGTCTGTGGCTAAT
>JBAVYC010000560.1:0-4494 GCA_049698595.1 Desulfobacterales bacterium
GCTGCCGAAGCTGTTTTTCTGGTCCAGGCATCGGTAAGTGAAAGGATCGCCTCTCTTGAGAAAAAGGTTGGAACCCGGTTGCTGGACCGTATGGGAAGAAAAGTGATTCCCACTGCTGCTGGAGAACTTTTGTATAAACATGCTACCATTATTCTTGAAATGAAAGAAGCGGCCCAATTGGAAATGGCAAAATTTCTTGGGTTGAAACAGGGTGGAATATATATAGGTGGCAGCACCATTCCTGGAGAATACATTCTTCCGGCGCTCATTAGCAAATTTAACAAAAAGTATCCTTATATATCAGTACAACTGAAAATCTCAGACAGTAGTGACATAGAAAAACGCGTTTTGGCGGGGCAACTCGAATTAGGTATAATTGGCTCAAAGAGCACGCACCCAAACATTATAAGCCAACAACTCTGGGACGACGAAATGGTGCTTGCTGTTCCTGTTAATCACCCGTTTGCTCGTCGAAAGTCTGTCTCTCTGAAGGAACTGAGGGAAACACCATTCATACTTCGAGAAGAAGGCTCCGGAACCTTGAAGATCCTGAAAGACTACCTTCGCGATTCCGGTCAAGACGCCTCTAATACGTTCCAAGTTGTTGCTCGGTTCGGCTCATCAACGGCAGTTAAAGAAGGCATCAAATGTGGTCTTGGCTTGTCCATCCTCTCGACAAGAGCCATTGAGACGGATTTGAAGGCTGGACTTCTCAGGGCTTTGAATATCAAGGGGCTTTCGATATTTCGTCACTTTTTTCTGATTCGCAATAAGCTGCGGATTGCCTCACCGTCCTGCCAGGCCTTGCGTAATTATTTACTGGTCACTGTATCAAAAAAGAAAAAGTGACTTCCGCGATATCACCTTCCGCTTTAAGAAAACCGCTAGCATCTCAACCAATCGGAAAACCTTAATTTTATAATTAATACATCGGAAAATCCTGTTTGGCATATAGGAGTGTTTAATTGTAAATTGCCTCTCCTGTAAAGCGCAACTTATTGATTAAACGCTACAAGGTTGAACAGAAATCTTTAATAGTCCGATTGAACTGACCCGCATCGCCAAAATTTGTGCGTAATAGATAAATCGCCCCCTCCAAAGTGTTATAGGAAATTCCAATAAAAAGTCAAAAATACATCAATATTTCCTATTTGACATATCGAATTTAACTATAGTATTCAAGTGTATCTATATTTCAAACGCTACGAGGTCTTCCATGATTCATGATTTTGGCTTTACTTGAGGGATCTTATCCTTCTAACCGGGTTTGTTAGACGAAGCCGTGTGCCAAAATCATATCCACCTGACATCACCTAATCGTCCTTGGGCTATCCGTTGTATTTGCAATCGCGACAGCCCATCCGAACACTCCCGGACCAAAATGCACTTTGGGAAATGGCATCATCTCGGTTCATGTACCGAAATGAACACACGTTATTGCTACTGAAAGGAGCTGACAATGAGTGAAGATTACCGATCCATGTGGGCCGACTTGGGGCTCGATCTGGCAGCGCACGACGCACTATTGGGCGTTCTGGGCCAGGCTTATCAAGACATTTATCTTGCACAGAAAAACCGCCCGGAGGGGATGGGCTATTTCGATTTTGTCATGAGCGAAGTCCACGGGCTGCGGATCAAGGAACTGCTGGATGAAAAAGCGGCCGGCCGCAAAATCATCGGGTCCTATTGTGTGTTTCTACCCGAAGAGATTGTTCTGGCAGCCAACGCCACGTTAGTCGGCCTTTGTTCAGGGGCCGATTTCGCCACCGAAGATGTGGAGAAACTGCTGCCGCGCAACACCTGCGCCCTGATCAAATCCTCCTTCGGGTTCAAGATCGGCAAGGTGTGCTCCTACCTGGAAAGCGCCGACATGATTGTTGGCGAAAACACCTGCGACGGAAAGAAGAAGGCTTATGAATCCCTCAATGACCTGGTTGAAAACCTCTATGTCATGGATCTGCCCCAGGTCAAGTCTGAAAACGGCAAGTCACTCCTCAAATCCGAATACAAGCGTTTTAAAAAGTCAGTCGAAAAACTCACCGGCGTCTCGATTACCGCCCAATCGCTGAAAGAGGCCATCCGCACAGTCAACGCCAAACGCGCCGCCATTCACCGTCTCTCGTCATTACGAAAAGCAGATCCGGCACCGATTTCGAGACTGGATGCCCTGTTGGCCAACCAGGTCTTCTTTTACGACAACCCGGCCAGGTTTACGGAATCTGTGAACAAAATCTGTGATGAACTGGAGAAGCGAATTGAAGACAAAAACGTGTCTCTTACAAATCCCATAGACCCAGAAAAAATGGATGAGAATGAAGATGTTGATGGCTTTTTGCAGAACCTGACCGACAAGGACTTGCGTATCGTGTTCAACGGCCTGGTTGAGGGAGCCAGAAAGGGGCTGAGATAAAGGTTGGATCTACCGGTACAGCGCATGTGCAGGCTGCAAAACGTGTGATTTTTAATAGAGGGAATTTTTTCATAATGACGGATGCAAAAGAAGTTAAATTCATATTTGTCTACCCGAATACAAACAAGGTGTTTGAAAGCTCTGATTTCAAAATAGTGGACAATAGGGGCATCGTCATGGACGAAGCCGGCAATAAAAACCTGGATGCAAAGGTGGCCCTCAACGAACCTTGCCCGTTCTGTGGCCAAAAGCATATATACCGTGCCAGCGAGTTGTCGTGCCCGTTTACAGCATAAAAACGTATTGAATTCAGAAAGGAGGAGAACATTGATGAAAGGAAAAAACATTTTTGCCACAAGATGGGGCATCATAGGCGTTGGTGCTTGCATCGGCATTCTGGCACCCTTGCTTCAGAAGCTGGGCAATCCAGGGAACATGGGAATTTGCGTGGCTTGTTTTGAGCGGGATATTGCCGGCGCAATTGGACTTCACCGGGCTGCGGTGGTCCAATACATTCGTCCTGAAATCATCGGCTTTGTGTTCGGATCGCTGATCGCCGCCTATCTTTTCAAGGAGTACCGGCCAAGGGTCGGATCGGCACCCGTCGTCCGGTTCGTGTTGGGTGCTTTTGCCATGATCGGCGCATTGGTTTTTCTGGGGTGCCCCTGGCGGGCCGTGCTTCGTCTGGCCGGTGGGGACGGCAACGCGATTTTGGGGCTGTTGGGATTGACTTTCGGTATCTGGATCGGGACTCTCTTTCTAAAAAACGGTTACAATCTGGGGCGCACGCAAACCACCCATACAACCGTCGGATGGATGCTGCCACTGATTATGATCGGTTTGCTTGTGCTGATGCTTATATTTCCGCAGGTCGAGGGACAGGATAAAAGCGGGGTCCTTTTTTACAGCTTGAAAGGCCCCGGAGCTATGCATGCCCCTTTGATATTATCGCTTATCGTGGGGCTCGGCATCGGTTTCCTGGCCCAGCGCAGTCGTTTCTGCACCATGGGGGCTATTCGTGACACGGTTCTATTCGGGCAGACACACCTGCTGAGCGGCTTTGTCAGTCTGGTCGTGTTTGCCTTTCTGACCAATCTCGTCCTCGGTCAGTTCAAGGCAGGCTTCGCCGGTCAACCGGTGGCGCACACCCAACATGTCTGGAATTTTGCCGGTATGACGCTGGCCGGGCTGGCATTTGCGTTGGCCGGTGGATGCCCCGGCAGACAGCTCTTTCTATCCGGTGAAGGGGACGGGGATGCAGCGGTATTTGTCCTGGGAATGATTGTGGGCGCCGGATTTGCCCATAACTTTGGGTTGGCCAGTTCGCCCAAGGGTGTCGGACCTCACGGTATAGCCGCAGTGATCATCGGTCATTTGGTGTGTCTGTTTATTGGGTTTACCATGAGAAGAAAAAGTGTGTAAGGAGGTTCAAAATGGTAGCAACCGTCGATGCAAGAGGCCTTTCGTGCCCGCAACCGGTAATCATGACACTCGATGAAATCAAAAAGGGAAGCGAAAAAGAAATCATCGTCCTCGTGGATACCGATACATCCAAGGAAAACGTGACCAGAGCAGCTGAAAGCCAGGGGTGCAAGGTTAACGAAGTATCTCCAGAAGGAGAAGGGTATCGCATTACCTTTACGAAGGAGTAAACGTGCTCGGGTTCTTCAAAAAGAAAAAACCGACGCCGAACAAAAAGCAGCGGGGGGTATCCGCCGATCTTGGCATCCTGGTTTTTGAAAACACCAGTGACGTCATCCAGGCTGAAAACACTCTGAAACAGGCGGGTTGGTCCGTTCGGGTCATGGGACCGCCCCCGTCCATTCAAACCGGGTGCGATCTGGTCATCGAATTTCCGCTAATTGAAGAACTCAACATTTTGCGGGAGCTCGACAATGCAAATGTGTCGCCCCTCAAGGTCGTTCCAGTGACAGCACCGCTGCTTGAACCCGTCAGCCTGTTTCAAACCAAGGACTTTGGTGCATACCTGATGGTACGGGCGGCTAACATGAAAATTACCATTGAGAAAAAGGACATGAAAATCGTAAACATCTCCGGCGGCGGGTGCCCGGATGTTCCCTATT
>JBAVYC010000561.1:0-13615 GCA_049698595.1 Desulfobacterales bacterium
ATCGCCCAAAGCCTAGCAGCCGTTTCGATCGCTGATTTGATGACTTACAATTATATCGCCCTGGAACGGTCCGCCAATCAGGCAGCTAAACACCCGGACATTATCTATGTCATCTTTCATGACAAGGAAGGCCGCGTTGCAGGGTTTAGCGGCAGATCCGATCTTCAGGGAAAATTCCTTAACGATAAAGTGACCCGCAGCGCCCTGGCAACTAAAACACCCTTGATTCAGGATGTCAAACTGGCGCGGCGCCAAATTTCAGCTCTGGATATCGCCGTTCCGATATTGCTGCCGAAGACACAAGAGCAATGGGGAACGGTTCGGGTGAGTTTATCACTGGCGCTTATGTATCAGCAATTGCGCCAGACACGGTGGACCATTCTAATCGTTGGACTCGTTGCACTGGCCTGTGGGACCCTGGTGTCCGTTTGGGCTGCTGGCCGTATTACCCGGCCCTTGAACCGTCTGGTGCGCGGCACGCGTGAAGCTGCGCGCGGCAATCTGAGTCAAGATATACGGGTGAACACCGGTGATGAGGTAGAGGTTCTGGCCGCAAATTTTGATGTCATGATCCACGAAATAATTGCCCACCGTGAGCAGTTGGAAAAACAACTTCTGGAAATTAAAAGACTGCAGCGCTATACGGAGCAATTGCTGACGACCATGAGTGACGGGCTGCTGACAGTCGACATGTCCGGAAGGATCTCTGTGATCAACCCGGCGGCCGCCATATTGCTGGGAATGACCGATGGGGAAACAATGACTCGGTGCCATATATCAGAGTGTTTGATGCCTTTTCCGGCCTTGGAACGTTATGTCGGCGAACTTGTCGCCAACCCCGGAGATCGTCAGCCCCAGGAAATTCAACTGCCGGGAGAAAATGAAACGCGCAGCCTTCTGGTGAGCTGCAGTTTGCTTAAGAATCGAAAAAATCGGCCCCAGGAGATTATTCTGAACTTGCACGATATTACCATGCTGAAAAAAATGGAAGCGTCCATGCGACAGACCGAACGCTTAGCGGGCCTGGGGACACTGGCCGCCGGAATGGCCCACGAAATCAGGAATCCGTTGTCTTCCATCAAGACATTTGTCCAACTGCTGCCTCGAAAAATAGAAAAGCCCGGGTTTCTTGAAAAATTTCAGCGAACAGTTCCGCGGGAATTGAACCGAATCAACACCCTGGTGGATGATCTGTTGGATCTGGCCCGGATTCCCAGGTATGTATTTCAAAGCACTAGCCTCAAGACGCTCCTGGAGCAGGCGCTGGAGGCAACCGATGCACAGCTGCAGGCCGAGCACATCCAGTGTCGTTGTGTCATTGCCGATGATCTGCCGCCGGTTCGGGCCGATGCAAGCCAGTTGGCCAGAGCGTTTCACAATCTGATTCGCAATGCGGTTCAGGCCATGCCGCAGGGCGGTAAGTTGCATATTAGTGCTTTTTTTCACAGCGGCGATCCAGCGCTGGCAGAACCGGGGACAGCCGGCGTCGACCGAGTTAGCACGGTTTTTCAGGACACCGGTCCCGGTATTTCGGATGCCGAACTCGAAAATATCTTCAATCCATTTTTCACGACCAAAGACAAAGGCACCGGTCTGGGGTTGGCGATCACCCACAAGGTGATCACCGAGCACGGTGGGCAAATTGAAGTCGAAAGCGCCCTCGGACAGGGCTCGCGATTCGTTGTCCATCTGCCGGTTTAAGCCGGTCTGCCCATTTTTCTGTATAGAGCGCCCTGATATGGATGCATATCTGATCGAATTTTTCCCCGCCCCATCACAGCAATCCAGCTTTTTTACGCCACACGCGACCGATGGTCTAATTGGCATCTTTTTTGCTTTAATTTTTCCGGGATACGAGAGTTCCGGCTAGAATTTACCGCCAATATTACCACAACGGACGGCAACACCTGCTGTCTTGTGATATAAAAGGAGTAAAACCATGAAAAATTCACAGGAAGATCCGATTTTTGTTGTAGATGACGATCAGGGAATTCTGGAATCATTTGATGCCATGCTCGGCGATGACTATCACCTGATCATGATAGACAACGGCACGGAAGCCATTGAACGGATAGATCTTCAGAGTCCCAGTCTGCTATTTCTGGATATAAAGATTCCGGGACGCAATGGTCTCGAAGTACTGGCAAACCTGCGTGAAAAAGGAATAGACACCCGGGTTGTGGTCGTGACCGCACTGGCCCAGGATCAATATCAGAAGACGGCAGAAAAGTACGGTGTATACAAATATCTGCATAAACCGCTGGATGTGGATGAAATACAGGAGATCGCCCGCGCCGTGATGAATTAATATGTTGTCAGATAGCGGCCTTTGAGGGCCCAACAGGAAATTCTATCACGAAACGGGTACCCTTGCCTTCTTCGCTCTGGCATACAATGCTTCCGTTTAAGGCATTGATCAGGTTAAGCACGATTGAAAGGCCAAGGCCTGAGTGTCCGGCTCCTTTAGAGCTTACAAACGGTTCAAAGATTCTTTTTTTCATCTCAGCGGGTATGCCCGGACCGTCATCACCGACGGTTACCTCCACAAACCCCCGGTTTTGATGCCCTTCAAGAGTTCTGCCGCGGTGAAGTGTTTTTAAGTAAAGATTTCCTCCCTTAGTCATTGCTTCGGAGGCGTTCTTCATTAAATTAATAAGTATTTGTTTTAAACTATCCTTCTCACTCATCAGCTTGGGCAGGGCCGGATCCAGATCTACCTGAAGCGCCACTTTTTTCTTCTGCATCAATGACTCTGCGGTGAGCTTGATCAGATCATTTATGAGGGCATTTATATCCACTGGCGCCCATTTGCGAGACTGTTTGTCGGAAATCGCCGTTAATCCTCCGATGATGTTTGCAATTCTGTCAATCTCTTCGTTAATAATCCCGAGCTCATCTAGTTCCATCCCCTGGTCTTTTAATTTTATGCCAAGGATCTTCAGATAGTTCTTCATGATGCCAAGGGGGTTGTTGACTTCGTGCACAACTTTTCGAGCCACGGCAAATGAGGCTCCGGCGCGTTCTGATTGTATCCTTTTGAGTTGTCCCTCCCTTAGCTGCTCCACCCGAAGGGCCAGCGCCGCCTCGCTACTAAACATCTCTAAAAGTTTGAAATGGTTCCCAAGGTGAGAAAACTGTGAATGGTCCAACCCCAAAACAATCACGCCCACATATTCAGCCCGGACCGCCAGCGGCAGACACAGCATACCGTCCGTTCTCAAAAATCGAATTATCTGAGTGTCTGTGATAGCCAGGTCGGGACTTTTCCCGAGGCTAAAGGAATCAAGTGTTTTTTTCCCTGATAAGCACGACACCAACAAGCTTTTCTCCAGTCCTATTGGTACAATCAGATCACTGATCCTTGAGGAGGTTGCATGGCCTTCAACATCCTTGCCGACCAGTGTTTCCTTTTCTTCGTCGTAGAGGAAAAAAAGAATCTGACTTACGTCAAAGAGGATCTTAAGCCCCTCACGTAAGACTTTCAAAATGTCTTTTTCCTCTTGGGCTGCAACCAGATTGCGTAATGTCCCCAGCAGCAGAGAACTATCACGCACCTCATGAACCAGATTTTCCTGGGTCTCGCGATCATTGTCAGACAGATCCTCACCGGATTCCCGGGGGGCCTCAAATTCTATGCCGAATGACCGGGCCACTTCCTCAAGCTCTTCATCACTGCGCGCTAAAAATCCTATGACCTGTTGCTGGGAAAATCCGTGGAGTTTCTCCGCAACCCTTAACCCATCCTCCCGGCCTTCCACTGTTTGCCCCGCCAGCTTATCAGCTGTGTACACTATCTGTACCAGCGGAAGGGCGTGGGCGACCCGTTCTAAGGGTTCGTGGTGGTAAAGCGCTGAATCTGCTACAAACGATTGGAATTTCCAGCGATCCAGCAACCAGGCCCCAATTTGGCTGTGGGTTGCACCCAATTGGCTTTCGGCCGCAGTCAGCATTTCAGGACGGTTTACGTACTTTTTTATAAGCGCAGTATATTTCTCAGAAAAATTCACCCATAAAACCAGCTTGCCGATGTCATGGAGCAGCCCGGCGACAAAGGCCTCGTCCGGACTGCCGTAGGCGACCTCCTTGGCAAAAATTCTTGCCAGCAGCGCACACTTCAGAGAGTGCCACCAGAACACTTTGAGATTGAAGGCCTTATCCCCCTTGCGCGAATTGAAGGCCTGATACACCGCCGAGCAGACCGCAATGTTTTTGACCGCACTGGTGCCAAGATATGCAACGGCCTGATCAATACCGTCAACTCTGCTGCCCAGTCCATAGTAGGCTGAATTTACCAATCTCAGCACCTTGCTGCAAAGTGACGGATCATGCGATAGAATAGTCGCAATGTCTCCCAGACTGCCGCTTTCGTCACTGCAAGCCTCCATGAGCTTCACCAGAATGTGGGGAAGACTGGGTAGGTCCTGCAGACTGTTGATGCGATCTATGACGGATTTCTCTAATTCCATTTAATTTGCCTTGCTCATTCACTCGCGCAGGCTGCAATGCGCATTTTTCCGATGGTTAAGTTTAAGGATAAGACATTGAAGTATAAGCAAATAATGCGTAATGTCAAGGTTAATCAAAAGTGTGGTAAGAAAGCCGGCTCGGCTTGCTCATCAAAGACTAAAAATCAGGTAAAATATCCTTTGGCAACCCCATACCATCCAGAAGAATTGATTTGTAGATTTCGAATACTTCGGTTTTTAAGTGATCTTCAAACCGGGGAGGCGTCTGTGCAATCATGGTGCCGCTCTTGAGGATGCAGGCGGTGATTTTATCCGATTTTTCAAAAGTGATCCCCAAGCGCCCCGCTGTCTTGATCCCCAGGCCCTGATTTTCAATCGTTGCCGCGAGTCGCTGCATGTCGATATCCAGTCTTTTTGTGGGCGAAATGACAAAATTCCGGCGGCCGTCCCGGGCACAGGTCTCTTCAAAGAATCTGTCTTTAACCTCCTGCGGTGCGCCATCCGGCTTCGTACCGCACACCTTGCAGGATTCCAGCATCGGGATGTCCAGGATGTTAAACTCAAATTCCCTGAGATCGACATACAGCAGTTTGTTAAAAAGTTTGGGCTCCCGGCCAGTCAGAACCCGGACGGCCTCGGATACCTGAACCGAGGATACAATACCCAAGACAGATGGGTGGACACCGACCACGCCACAGGCCGGCAAGTCTTCATCCTGAAGACCGGACATAAAGCATTCCAGACAAAAGGTCTGACCGGGTAATATGGTCGATACATTGCCGAATACCTCGATGGCGGCACCGAAAACATAGGGGATCTTCAGTTTGTTGCAGGCTCTATTCACAACGTAGCGCGGCTCCGGCCGGTCCAGACCGTCGATAACCACATCCATATCGGCAAATAATTCTTCAGCATTGATTGAACTCAGTGATTCAGGCACGGGATCTATGGTCACATCCGGATTCAGCCGGTTTAATTTTTGAAGGAGCACCTCCACCTTCGGCATCCCGATGGAATCGACATCGTAAATGTATTGCCGGTGCAGATCCGAACGGGAGACAATATCTCGATCAACGACGCGCAGGAATCCGATACCCATGCCAACGAGTTTCAGTGCGACCGGCGATCCCAGGCCACCCACACCGACCAGACAAACCCTGGCGTTTCGGAGCTTCAACTGCCCGTCGTATCCAATGTCGGCCAGAACGATTTGGCGGGAGTATGTTTCTAACTCCTCGTCCGTGAGTTCTTTGCGCATTTTTTATAATACCTCTGAATAAACCTCAAAAGGATGTCGAATTTGGTGTATTTTATTATACACTTATACGCGGATGTGTCAATTTGTAAGAAACAAAAATGGGATCATTCTACAAAGGGAAAGCGGCAACAGATTTCATGAATTTTAACATCTCAGTTCCGGCTCGCCCGGGTTAGGGTTTGGATATGAGCTTTTTTCTCAATTCCGAAACAGCCAGGGCGTGCCCATCAAATCCTTCATAAACAGCCAGGGTGTGTGCATGTTTTGCCAACAGATCATACGCACCGGATGTCACATATCCGATGCCGGTCATTTTCAGAAAATCGTGCACCCCAAGCGGTGAGTGAATTCTTGCTGCGCCGGATGTCGGCAGGACCGCATTGGGTCCCAGAACATAATTGCCGAGTGTCAGCGGCGTGTGCTGTCCGAGAAGGATTTCACCCGCATGTTTTATTGACCCCAGGTATTTAAAAGGTTCGCCGCTATGGATCATGAGATGTTCGGGGGCGTAGTCATTAATAAACCGGATGCCGGCATCCTCGTCCCGGGCCAGTACGATACCGCCCTGCGGTCCGCACAGAACGGCGGATGAAAATTTTTTTCTGGTTTCTCCCAAAGATTGCCAATATTTCGGTATGGCCTCCCTAGCCTTGTCGGCGACTTCCATGCTGTTTGTCACCAGAAAGGCGGAAGAGTCGGGACCATGTTCGGATTCAATGATCAAATCCAAGGCTGCGAGACGACCATCGGCGGTAGGGTCGGCAAAAACAATTGATTCACTCGGGCCTGCCGGTGTTCCGGGATCAATTTCATCGGCCAGCAGTCGCTTAGCCGCTACCACCCAAGGGCTGCCGGGTCCTACGATCTTATCGAATTTGGGTATGGTGGCGGTACCATAGGCTACCGCAGCCACGGCTTGAGCGCCACCGCACTTATAAACATCTTCAACACCGGCTTGTCGGGCCGCCACCAGCGTGGCATCATCCACCCGGCCGTCCGGTCCGGGCGGCGTGAGGATGCATATCCTAGGCACTCCCGCCACCACCGCAGGTATTGAGGTCATCAGCACCACGCTGGGGAAAGAACCCTTACCACGCGGCACGTAGCAGGCCACCGACGGTATCGGATTTGTCTTTTCCCCGCAGAACACACCGGGACGAACTTCGTTCATTCGCATCGGTTCAGGCAGTTGTCCCTCATGGAAGGCACGGATGTTTTCGGCAGCAAAGCGGATGGCTTCGACGACATCATCCGCGACGGATTCAAAGGCTTTTTCAAATTCTTGCGATTGCACTTTAATTGCATCCGGTTCTACCTCAGCCTGGTCTAATTCACGGGCAAATCTGACCAGCGCGCGGTCCCCATCTTCTTTAACCGCTTTTAAAATGGGTTCAACCGACTCGATGTAGCGGCCAAGATCACTTTCGGTTCGTTTGAGAAGTGCCTGTTTTGCAGTTGCGGAAAGTTTTTCCAAATCATGGAATCGAATTGGGTTCTCCATTGGGCCTCCCTTTTTTCTTTCCAATACTGCATATTGGGTTCTTTTTGCAAGGACGGAAATTTGTACTGTCAGGCTGCCCGACATCGAGCAGGTCAACATGGTTGTGACAGAAATGGATATTCCACTCATTCAGATTTGGCCAGGGGAATCAGTATGCTAAGATACGGGATTCCGCCATAAAGAGACAATGCCGGTATTTATCGGACATGATTTACAGGATTATTGGGATTTTCTTTCGCGGCGAAATAGTCTTAGGCCGCAGGCCCTTCTATCTAAATAATCCTGTAAATCCTGTCTGAAATTCTTCAATATTCATTCATATTCTTCTGCCCAGCACCGCACTATCGTAAATAGCGTCTTTGGCGCTCCTCGGTTCCAGGCAATCGCCGATCTGGTGAATTTTATAGCCCAGTGGCTTTACCTTATCGTAAAGCTTTGTGTCCGGCTTCGTACCGATGGCAATCACGACTCTTTCGGTTTCAATGAATATTTCCCGGTTGTCCTGATTGGCAACCACGACGCCGTTGTCCTCTATTTTAGACAGCCGGGCGTCGGTCAGCAGGGTGACATTGTTTTTCTTGAGTTGTTTGAGTATGACTTTTTTGGTCATGGCTTCCATGCCGCTGCCGATTTTGGGCAGCATTTCAATTACCGTTACCGAACAACCCCGTTCAGACAGGTATAAGGCCAGTTCAAGACCGGTAGGCCCCCCGCCGACCACAATCACCCGGTTGGAAGGGATTGGGCCGCCATTGAGCACATCCTCGTAAGTCAGCACGATTTTCTTCCCGATGCCCTGCACCGTTGGCATAGCGGGCAAAGATCCGGTGGCCAAGACCACTACATCCGGATCGAGCGCTTTAATGTCATTGGCCGTAACCTCGTGATTCAGGTGGCATTTGACACCATAAAGCTCGGTTTGTCTTATCTGGAAGCGAATCAAGGAGCGCAGTTCTGCTTTGTGACCGGGCGTACTGCCCGGAACCAGTTGACCGCCGAGCACGTTCCTTTTTTCATACACATGTACTGTATGCCCGCGTTTGGCGGCCACCCAGGCCACATTCAATCCGCCGGGGCCGCCACCGACCACCATCACTTTTTTGGGTGTTTTGGTCGAAATAAAGGCCATTTCCTCTTCCCGGCCCAGCATGGGATTTACCAGGCATTCGATGCGGCCCTTTTTAAAAATCGACTGCATGCAGGTGTTGCATGCGATGCAGGTTCGAATTTCATCCAATCGCCCGTTTTTAGCTTTTAGGGGCATTTCCGGGTCGGCCAGCAGCCCCCTGCCGATACAAACCAGGTCGGCCTTTTCTTGCCTGATGATTTCATCGGCGATTAGGGGATCATTTATTCTTCCGACGGCCATCACCGGAATGTCTACAGCCTTTTTGACCTGAGAGGCAGATTCAACCAGACAGGCTTTCTCCATGAACATTGGCTGTGAGATCCATTCCGGCGTTACATCGTTTCCGGCAGAAACCTGAACCAGGTCAATGCCTGCTTCAATCAGTATCTTCAGGATTTCGATGCTTTCTTTGGTTGTAAGACCGCCGTCGACATATTCCTCGGCGCTGATCTTAAAAGAAACGGGCAGCGCATGGTCAATACGGCTGCAGACTTCCTCAACAATTTCCCTGGCGAAACGGGTTCTGCCGGCTACATCCCCACTATACTCATCTTCGCGGATGTTTGAAAATTTCGAGAGAAATTGATTTACCAGATAGCCATGAGCACCATGGATCTCAATTAACTCGAAGCCGGCCCGATAGGCCCGGGCGGCGGCGGCGCCAAATTTTTGAACAAGATTCTGAATGCCGTCGACCGTCAACGGTTCAACATCCCCTCGAATAGCGGGGCAGGGAAGGGGTGAAGGCGCCAGGGGTTTACGATGAATAACTTTGGCAGAAGTCTGGCGGCCGCCGTGATGAATTTGCAGGGCGGCAACAGCGCCTTCTTCTTTTATGGCGGCAGCAATTTTTGAAAGCCCGTCAATATAACGGTCATCATAAATTACCGGCTGATGGGGCGATACAATCCCCTCCGGTGAAACGGCACAGGCCTCCATTATGACCATAGCCGGTCCACCGGCGGCACGCCGTCGATAATGTTCGATGGTCTCATCTGTGATGCTGCCGTCATCGCCGATGAGAAAAGATGCCAGCGGCGGCATTACAATTCGGTTTTTTAAATTAATATGTTTGACGGTGAAGGGCGAAAACAGTTTGTCCATTGCCTAATTTCCGATGTGCTCAACTTTATTGATTTGTAAACAAATGCTATAACTTAATCAGGATTTAAAATCAATGTTCCTTAAAAAATGTAGAAAATTTTATTTATAATGACATTGGATGATGGACTGATCGGACTTGCCGGTCATACGGCTTTTCTCTATAATTTGTCTGTTTCTATGAAATTCATGTATTTTTAATGGTTTACAGGTATGCGCCAATAGGTTATCCTTCGGCCCGCACACCCGTTAAAATGCAAGCAAGCCTTCGTTCATTCCGCTATATCAGTCTACTATAACAAGGACGGAAGTGAAATTAAATATGATAAGGCCGAACTAGACACCATGTCTGAAACCATGAATAATATCGCTGCGTTTATTGCCCACTATGCCACCGAGCTGGTCCTGGTTTTTTTTATCCTGACGATGCTGACAGCACTTGCGCTGTTGATCGTCCTTATTCGGCGCAAACCGGAAGCCGTCATCGCCGGACTGCAGGACAATTTTATCGCTTTGATAAATGAACAGCAACGGCTGGAGAGTGTAATTAAAGGGGAGATCGCTTCCAACCGGCAGGAAACGGCTCAAAACGCCCGACAGGCGCGACAGGAACTCGGTGCCACGCTGAAGTTGTCAAGTGACTCGCTGCAGCAGCGCCTGGCAGAAAATGTTCGGGTGCAAAAAGATCAGCTCGACTCTTTTTCAAAACAGTTAATGGCTATGGCCAGACTCAATGAGGAAAAATTGGAGACCATGCGCAAAACATTGGAAACGCAGTTGCGGTCATTGCAGGAAGACAATACGCGAAAGCTGGAACAAATGCGCGCCACCGTCGACGAGAAACTGCAGAGCACGCTTGATAAACGATTGGGCGAATCGTTTAAACAGGTCAGCGAACGTTTGGAACAGGTCTATAGAGGGTTGGGTGAAATGCGCACCCTGGCGAGCGGGGTGGGTGATTTAAAAAAAGTGCTCACCAACGTAAAAACCCGCGGAACCTGGGGCGAAATCCGCCTCAGCCATATTCTGGAGCAAATTTTAGCCCCGGATCAATATGATGTGAATGTGGTCACCAAAAAGAACAGCAACGAACGGGTGGAGTTTGCCATCAAATTGCCCGGACAGGCGGCCGACAAGGAAAAGATCGTCTGGCTGCCGATTGACTCCAAATTTCCCCAGGAAGATTATCAACGCCTCATGGACGCCCAGGAGGCGGCGGATATCGAATTGGCGGAAAAACATATCAAAAATCTTGAAATCCGTATCAAAGCCGAGGCCAAACATATCAAGGAAAAGTATCTTGAACCGCCTCACACCACCGATTTTGGAATTATGTTTTTACCTGTGGAAGGTTTGTATGCCGAAGTGCTGCGGCGGCCGGGCCTATGCGATACTCTGCAACGCGAGCACCGCATCGTGGTAACCGGGCCGACTACCCTGGCGGCACTGCTGAACAGCCTGCAGATGGGATTTCGGACCCTTGCCATCGAAAAACACTCAAGCGAGGTCTGGCAATTGCTGGGTGTGGTCAAAACCGAATTTGGAAAATTCGGCGACGTGCTGGCCAAAACAAAAAAGAAGCTGCAGGAGGCCGGTCACACGATTGATAAAGCTGAGGTCCGCACCCGGGCCATCGCTCGTAAACTCAGAGAAGTGCAGGAAGTTCCGCTAACAGAGACGAAGGGCTTTATTGAAGAAGGTCGGGAGATGGATAATGACTCCGACCAAAATTTAAGCAATGAAACCGGAAACAAGCCCTAATCTGCAATATTCACTCAATTCATAAGCCACCCCGCCTCGGCGGGATGAGAATTTAAAAGGTTCTACCGTTACCGCGAGGGCATGCTCAATGGGTGCAAATCTGATCGATGCCGGCGGCTTATGAATTGATAATCAGCGGCCACCAGCAGAGGTGGCCCGGCCCCTTCCAGGGGCCATCCTCATACCCCCAGCTCTGCTTTGCTGCTGGTCGCTGATTTCCCCGACAAAACGGGATCTACGCTTCGCTGCAACCGGCTTTGCCCGGGTTGGGCAACGAGGGATTAATTGAAGGGAAACAGAAAAATTCTATACTTAAAATGTTTTTTAATAAAACTTTTGATTTATGAAATATATTGAATTATAAATTATAGTAATTTCAAAACATTTGAGGAGCGGAGGGATAAAAAACAATACGTTTTCAAGTGGCTGCCAAAGATTCGAGACCAAAATATCATTAATATCACCGGCCGTTCATTTTTTACTTGACATACTCTAAATTTGGGAATATTATCCCAAAAAGTTGAAATTTTAATCTAGCCTTTTTAATGTGAGTGTGTCGTAAAATCATGAACGACAAACATCTAAAACTCTTATCGGCGGCGGTTCTCAGGTTGCTGCGGCCGCTGGTGCGAATACTCCTTAGAAATGGCGTGTCCTACAACACGTTCTCAGATTTTGTGAAGTGGGTCTACGTCGATGTGGCCAGCAAAGAGTTCGGCATCGAGGGGCGCAAGCAGTCGACTTCCCGGGTTTCGGTGATTACCGGACTATCCCGCAAGGAGGTTATGCGGGTTCGAAAACTCCCGAAGCCGGACGACAGTGCAAGCACCGAAAGGTACAACCGGGCCGCCCGGGTGATCGCTGCCTGGCGGCGGGATCGGAACTTTCTGGATGCCGAGGGCAAGCCGACCCCACTGCCCATGGCAGGTCCGAATGTGTCCTTCAGCGAACTGGTAAAGCGGTTTAGCGGGGATGTGCCGGTGCGGGCAACCCTCGATGAACTGATCCGCGTTGGTGCGGTCGAGCGCCTGGAAGACGGCAGAGTAAGTTTGCTCACTCGAACCTACGTTCCTCAAAGCAGTGATGCCGATAAACTCCACATTCTCGGAACGGATGTGGCCCATCTCATTTCGACCTTCGATCATAATTTGAAATCCGATCCCGTCGGTCCATTTTTCCAACGCAAGGTCGCTTACGACAACTTACCGGATGAGATCCTACCAGGGTTTCGCAAACATTCTGCTAAAAGGGCACAGACGCTTTTGGAAAATCTGGATCGCTGGTTGGCGCAACACGATCGCGATGTCACCCCCACGGTCAAAGGCACTGGTCGCAACAATGCCGGAATCGGTATATATTATTTTGAAGAACCCTACTTGATCGAGGAAAATTGAGATGCAATCCAACCAATTAAAGAGCCTTATATCCGTTGTGTGTTCTTTTTTATTGCTGATTTCCTGTGGCAGCAGCGGGGGTGGCATGACGGCCGGCGGCGGTATCGGCGGCACCGGAATTATCAGCCAGGGGGCGGTATCGGCATTCGGAAGTATTGTGCTTAACGGTACCGAGTTCGACACGAGCAATGCCGAAATTATCGTCAATGGTGAAGAAATCGGCGTCGGTGACGAATTTGTGCGGGATAATCTGAATATCGGCCAGGTGGTGACCGTTGAGGGCAGACTAATCTCAGACGAAAGTGCGGTTGCCGATCGCGTTATCTACAGCAGTAATGTTGTCGGTCCGATATCCACTATAAGTGGCATCGATCCCGATACGAATGAGATAGCTCTTGACGTTCTGGGGCAGACCGTGGTGATCAACCTGATCACGCAGTTTAAAGGAACGTCATATGACACCATTGATGTGGATGACGTGGTTGTCGTCAGCGGATACAGGAATTTTGATGGATCGATCAGAGCAACCTTTGTCGAAAAAACCGGGGACTTTTCGGCCGGTTCACAGGTTGAAGTCACCGGTTTCATAACGAATCTCGATCCCGGACTTGAAACATTCGAGATCCAAGATCTCACGGTGAACTACTCTACCATTGCCGGTGATTTACCTGAGGGCATTCCAGCCGACAACCTGTTGGTTGAAGTGCAGGGTACGCTTGATACGCCTGATGGTGTATTAAACGCCACGGATATCGAACTTGCAGACGAGTTGGCGGGCGAGGAAGTGGAAGAATTTGAAATCATGGGTTATGTCACCGAAGTCATTTCAGAAAATGACATCATCAAATTCAAAATTGGAAATCAAGAAGTACACGTTAATTCAGACCCGGATGTCGCCGTGTATGTGGACGGGGATCCGAGTGATATTACACCGGGACAAAAGCTCGAGGCCGAGGGCAGCCTCGAAGGCGGCATCCTATTTGCCTGGGAAATTGAGTTCTGGAA
>JBAVYC010000562.1:0-3311 GCA_049698595.1 Desulfobacterales bacterium
TAATAAAGCTTAACTCAACCACCTAAAATTTCTGGTATGGTGCTTAATAAAGTGCAATGCAATACCTTACCTTTTGGTTACCACACCCGGCCTCGAACACAGCGCACAAATGGATTTTATACAGTTCGGTTCGCCCGAGGCTGTTAAGCCCAACAAAACGAATCAGAATAACTTAACCAACCTACGAACAAAACCGAGGCCTATGTTTGAACAAAGCCTTAAACCATAATGGAGGTTCACATGGACAATGATGACAGAACTAAAGATTTATTTGCGGGCGCAATGTCAAGCTTTATGAAAAACAAACTCGGCATTAGCCTTGACCTGCTGAATGAAATTATCGATACGGATCCCGATGACAAGCTGGCCTTGCTGGCCCGCGGGTCGGTCTACCTAAAAATGGGCAATACCTAAAGCGCAATCGGTGACTTCAGCCGAACACTTCAAATCGATTCAAGTCATCCAAGGGCCTACCACCTGAGGGGTCTTGCCCGCGAAATGGCGGGAGACGATGACGAAGCCTTAGAAGATCTTAACAAAGCAATCGAAATCGACTCGGAATATGGAGCTGCTTATTACAGCCGCGCTACCCTGCTTACGAAAATGGGTCGGGAGGATTCGGCCCTTGAAGACATGAAAATAGTGAGTCAGCTTTCCAATCACAACATTGAAAGTTTCGCCAATGAAAACAATGTATGGCGTTCGCGCCACTTGCAAATGGAAACCATGATGGAAAGTGAGATGCAGCGCTAACCGAGTAATACGATTAATACCCTGGAAAGGAGGTAATATGAAATACGACTCCCCCGAAATAATAGCAGTCAATTTGCTCAAGCAAGCCGTCGAATCGAAAGGCTGCCATCTTGATGAGGTCGATATTGAAAACATGGTTATTAAAGTGAACGGGCCCGATGATGTTGTCAGCGACTGCGCTAGAACCGTCGCAGAAATTCTTGACTAATTTCAAAGAAACATTTTGATGAATTTCAGCAAATCATTCACGACCAAACGTTTAATATGAGCCCCGCTTTAGAAAGACAGCGGGGTTTTTGCATTTTATTCGCAAAGTAAATTAGCGATCCGGCCCAACGCCATCTGACAAATCAGGGTGTAGGGGGCGGCGATTATGGGCACTTCAAACCAGAGGCAGCAGTTTCCTGTTTCAGTGGTTTGGATGCGATGCCCGGTGGCTTTGATGGCCGCAACTTTCCAACTCCAAAAGCAGGCATGCTCGTATTCGTCAATCACAAAGGGAAGCCAGATGCCGAGAGCGGTTAGCACCTTACCCCTGGAACCCTTGCGGATACGGCGTTCTGGCGACTGAACCCTTTTGACTGTCGGTCCCCACCGCGGCCATTGGGCGGTGTCCGTTATGAGTTCCCATACAAGCGGGGGTGAAGAATGGTACAACTTTCCGACGCTTATCCGAGTTGAAGATATCTTTAGCATTTATTCGATCAATTTACCAGGTCATGCTCGAGCGCTTCGATTTCGCGATCGATGCGGTTGGATGCCGAAGTGTATGGTGCCAGAAACGAATAGGTCAGCGGGACCAGAAAGAGGGTCAGGACGGTGGACAGCACCACCCCGGAGATGATAACGACTCCGATGGTGAAACGGCTTTCAGCGCCGGCACCGCTGGCCAGGACCAGGGGAACGGCTCCGATGGCCGTCGACATCGAAGTCATCAAGACCGGGCGCAAACGCGTCCGGGCAGATTCCAATATCGCTTCTGGGACAGATTTTCCTTGATTACGCAGCTGGTTGGCAAACTCAACGATCAAAATGCCGTTTTTGGCCGCCAATCCGATGAGCACCAGGATGCCGACCTGGCTGTAAACATTGAGAGAGCTCCCGGCAAGGTATAGCCCCACCAGGGCGCCGGCCACCGCCAGTGGCACCGTCAGCATGATCGTAAAGGGATGTACGAAACTTTCGAACTGGGCAGCCAGCACCAGAAACACGACCAGCAGGGAGAGACCGAATGCAAAGACCAGTGCACGGGAGGCGTCCACAAACTCGCGGGACTGTCCCTTGAAGTCGATGACCGGTGCGCCGCCAAGTTCCTGGCGCGTAATTTTTTCCAAATATGCGAGCGCATCTCCAAGCAAGTAGCCGTCCTGGAGGGTCGCAGAAAGAGTGATGGCCCGCAAGCGGTTGAACCGGTTCTTGGCGGCTGAATCGGCAAATTCTCTTAAGGACACCAGACTGGAGAGTGGGATCAGTTCACCACGGCCGGTTTCCGATCGGACATAGATGTTGCGGATATCCGTAGGTGTTCGCTTTTGCTCGTTTTTTCCTTCGAGAATCACATCGTATTCTTCACCGCGATCAATGTAAGTGGTCACCTGTCGAAACCCGAGCATGGTTTCCAGGGTTCGACCGATTTGAGCAATGCTCACCCCCACATCGGCGGCCCGATCTTTGTCGATGATGACTTCCAGTTGCGGCTTGGTTTCTTTATAATCACTTTCCAGGTTGGAAAGCCCGTTGTTTTCCTCGGCACGTTCGATCAGGATATCACGCCAGCGGGCGAGTTCATCATAGTCGCTGCCACCCAATACGAATTCCACCGGCTTCCCGGTTCCGCCCCCCAGACCGCGACGCGCAACCGAAAAGGCCCGGTATCCAGGCAGCGCTGCCAGCTTGCGATTGACATCCTGCATAATCTCCTGCATGGAACGGTTGCGCTGCGACCACTGACTGAGCACCACGATTCCCCGCACGCTGTTGACTTCGTTGGTGCTTGAAAAGGAAGCCGGCAGCCGCAGCAGCACGCGGGTGGCCTCTCCATTTTCATAGAGCGGCATCAGGACGTCTTCCATGCGCTCCAGCATTTCGTAGGATTTATCGAAACTTGCGCCCTCAGGGCCGTCGGCAATCACAAAGAATGCGCCGCGATCCTCCAACGGAGCGTATTCTTTATCGATTAGGGAGTAAAACAAGGGTATTGAGACTAAAATTATCGGAAATACCACGGCGACCACCCACTTGTGCTGCATCAGTTTCACCAACAACCGGCCGTAACGTTTTGCGGTCGCTTCCTGCAGTCTCATCAGCCGGGGCGGTTTCGAAGAAGTCCCCAAAGCTCGTGGTTTCAATATCCGGGAACACATCATCGGAGACAGGGTCAGTGCAACCAAACTCGAGAGGCAAACAGCGCCTGCCAGCGCGATGGCGAACTCTGAAAAAAGACGACCGGTGTTGCCCTGCATAAAGGTAATCGGTACGAAAACCGCCACGAGCACCAGGGTCGTGGCAACCACGGCAAAGCCGACCTGGCGTGCTCCCTTGAGTGCCGCCAGCAGGGG
>JBAVYC010000563.1:0-1836 GCA_049698595.1 Desulfobacterales bacterium
TCTAGGATCATCCATAACATCATATATCGCCACTGGTCCATCCTCCAACGATTGGGCAATGGAGCGCAATGCACTAACAGGGCCTTTATTAATATACTCATCACTCAACCCGAATGAAGTGGCCAGCTCCAGTTCATTAGTTTGTCGATTGAACAGAAACAAAGAACAACCCTTGACATTCAACGCTGTCTTAATGCTATCTACCGTCATTAAAGCAACTTCTTCCGGGTCTTTGGAGTGAGAGATTGCCTTTGCAACCTTAAGCATTGTCTCATAATTGATGATTCGTTTTTCCATGATTCGTCTCCTTTGTTATTTGTAATAGATTTTAAGATTGAGGAAGGGCCAGTATCCCAATTTTTCCTGATGATATCGCAACAATTGAAAAGCCATGAAAAGCACTTCAATCTCTCTGAATTTATCGGCTCGCCTTTTCGTAGGTGTTTTATAAAAGCAGTTTTACCTTGGCAATAAGCTTCTCATTAAAAAAAGGTTTGGTAATGGCCTCGACACCGGGCGTCATGAGGCATCAGATTGGGAGGCCTGGTTCCTCAGAGTCAGACACGAGGCGACTGAGACACCTGGCGTCGGTCCTGATGATGGTGGCGAGTTTACGTTTAAAACCTTTTTCTGCCAAAATGGCATCCCTTTTAAGGTTTCAAACTAAATAACTCATTATATTGGACTATTCACTGGATCGCAAAATTCGATGGGAAACAAGATTCGATTCTGCCAATAGAAAACCGCTTCAGGTTACGTGGTATAGGAGAATCAAGACAACTATAATTGTATATATAAACAGTTAGATGGGATTTGGTCAACCATAATCATGATGGCATGCAGATGAAGATTAAAATTACTGCCGTCCCGTAAAATTACACACTCCGATATTATTTCATGTCGGGATGGAAAATCTCGATTTTCTGGTTTCAACGATCCACCCGCTCCTTCAATTCCTTGCCCGGCTTAAAGAACGGCAACTTCTTCGGTTTGATCTTCACATTTTTCCCAGTTTTCGGATTTCGCCCGGTGTATGATCCGTACTCCCTGACATGAAACGAGCACAATCCCCGGATTTCCACCCGTCCTCCCTTTGCGAGTTCGTTGGCCATTTCATTGAAAAAGATATCAACAACGGCGGCAGCTTTGGATCTTGACAGGTCTGTGGCGTCTTTTAATGCCTGGATCAGCTCAAGCTTGTTCATGCGTTCGGCGCTCCTGATTGTGGGTCTGCGTGGGAAAGGAAGGATGGGAATTAGAGGTAGGATAGACCTGATGAGGGAATTATGTCAAGAATTTGATTGGTTACCTGTGATTTGACTATCTTTGGTGAGGTGGTGGTCAGAGTGCACCCACTGGACCCCATGGCATGAATCCATATCAGGGCATTCGGCCTTCCCTAATTCACCCATATCGAAACGTAAGACAACAGAATGGCGATCTTCGAACCATTATTGAATGGACAATATCAAGATGGATTCAACAGCAGGATTGATGATCGCTGAAGCGGGGAAAGCGCCCGGATATAAAAAAGACATCCGGTTTCCGGATCCCCATCTTCAGTTTTAAAGCGATCGAGAGATATAGCTCGATTTTCGTTCTGAAAACGAAATTGATTTTCAGCGGCCCAGCCCCCTAAAAAACGCGAACGGATTCAATCATCTGATAGACGAAAATACAACTGCGATGGGTGGTCTGGGCGATACACAGATTAGCAGTAACA
Source organism: Desulfobacterales bacterium (assembly GCA_049698595.1). GTDB lineage: Bacteria > Desulfobacterota > Desulfobacteria > Desulfobacterales > JAFDCJ01 > JAFDCJ01. The sequence goes on from JBAVYC010000563.1 coordinate 1,724, forward strand.
TCAGGATTTGCTGGTCGTGTGATACAATTCAGCTATGTTGGGTGTGAGAATCTTATTTCTCTGACATCGGCGTTGAGTTTATCGGACGCTGGTTTCGATTTTAAGGTTGTATT
>JBAVYC010000564.1:0-2606 GCA_049698595.1 Desulfobacterales bacterium
GGATTCAGGAAAAGCTTCTTGAGGAAATCCGCTCCGGCGGTGACGGGCAAGACGATGGGACCATTGTCCAAAAAATCAGGGACACGCTGGATGCCTTTGACAGCGCTTCCATCTACACTATCCACGGGTTTTGCCACACGGTCTTGAAAGATTTTGCTTTTGAAAACGGCAGCCTGTTTCAAAATGAAGTCGTCGCTGACGCCCCTGTTTTCGACACCCTGATTAAAGAGCAGATGCGAAAGGTTTGGCCCGCAGTCTATGGCCGGCATTTGCCCGAAATGCTGCATGTCACGGGGTTTAGCACCCGCAAAGATCAATTTCTTACACTGGTGGTCAACATCGCCAGACGCGTTTTTCGCCCGGCCGTCGGAGATGAACTCAAGCCTGACACGGAAGACCGAAGCATCGAGCAGATTCGATCCAAAATCATCACCCAGGTCATAGCGCTTAAAGCCCTGGTCGGTAAACCGCCGGCGTTTTCCGATGGGTTCAACCAGCTGAACATTCATGGCGGCAGCAAAAAATCGCTGATGAAAAAGATGGTGATTCCACTCGAGACCTACCTGTCTCACATCGATGAGGGCAATTTTGCCCTGGCGGATCTGTTGGAATTGATCAAAAAGATTCAGGCGGTTGAGTCAGCCAAGAGGAAGGGAATCAAATGCCTTGTACCGGAAAAATGGACGAAAAAAGGGAACAATATTCAGGTTTGTCCGAATCTCGATGCCATTGCGCAGAGCCTGGAGGGCCTGGCTGAGGTTCTGGTTCAGCTGGCCTATTATTTGGCGATCTTTGCCGTCAAACAGCTTCAAACAGACGCCGCCCGGGTCAAGCGGCAGAACGGCTGGATCAGCTACGATGATATGCTCAGCCAGGTGGCGTCCGCCCTGCACAGCGGCCATTGTTCAGGCTTGATTCAAACCCTGCGCGCCAAATACAAGATTGCTTTTGTGGATGAATTTCAGGATACGGACCCGGTTCAATGGCAAATATTCAAGCGGCTGTTTCTGGACGATTCGACAGGACCCTCCGAAAATCTGCTGATTCTTATCGGTGACCCCAAGCAGGCCATTTACTCGTTTCGCGGTGCGGATGTGTATGCTTATCTGGAAGCCAGAAATGAAATGGAGCGGCTATCAGAGACCGGTGGGGCCAATCTGTATTCCCTTGCAACCAATTGGCGTTCAAAGCCGGAACTTGTTGCGGCCTTCAATGACCTGTTTGGCCGCGATGAATGGTTCCCAACCCAGGAGCAGGCCGGATCTTTTGAGATCGGCTATCAAGGCGCCGGGTCACCGGCTGAAACCGATTTGCCTGCTGTTCTGGCTGCCGATGGCTCCCGGCGCCCGGCTCTGAATGTGGTGGATCTTCGCGGACCGGCATTACCCAGGCAAGCCAAACCCATCCTGGCCGGCTTTATTGCCCGGGAAGTGCGGTATCTGGTTGATCGCGGCGCTATCGAAATTCAGTCCAAAAACGGTCCGCCCAGGCCCCTCGATTTTGGCGATATTTGCATACTGGTGCGCGGCAAAGCCGACGCCTTTTTTCTGGAACCGGAACTGACGGATCTCGCAATCCCCTACTCGTTTTATAAAAAACCGGGCCTGTTTCTCTCCGACGAAGCCCTTTATCTGAGTCTGATGTGCCACGCCATTTTTGATCCGGGCAGCATCCCGGATGTGAAAAAGGCGTTGCTGACGCCATTTTTTGCCTACGAACCCATCGATTTGTTCGCATATGAAACCCTGCCGGGGTCTCACCCGCTCAAACAATTGTTGTTTCACTGGAACGATCTGGCTCACCGCCGGAAATGGGGCCTGCTTTTTCAGTCGCTGATGGAAGATTCGGGGCTTCTGTTTCGCGAAGCCGAATCACGGGACTGGGACCGAGAATACACCAACTACCGCCAGATATTCGAACACCTGGAAGCGGTGGCCTACCGGAATAACCTGGACTTCAGGGGCCTTTCGGCCCTGCTGGACAGTTACCGGAAACAAACCATCGGGGCGCAGGATGATGCCGACATCCATCAGATCGAGACCGAAGCGCAGAAGGTGCAAATCATGACCATGCATGTCAGCAAGGGGCTTCAGTTCCCGGTGGTGTTCATTGCTGGTGGACTGACCCAGCCGTTTGCCGACGATTACCACGTCTACCACGATTTCGATCCGGCCAACCCGGGTGCGGGCAGCCATAAAGTCATCGATCTGTCCAAAACTTATGGCAAGGAGCAACATGATCGTGAGAAAAATGATGAAGACAAACGGCTCTATTATGTCGCCTTGACCCGGGCCCAGTTTAAATTGTACGTGCCTTTTTTTCCTGCTACGAGCGGACACCGCTGGATAGGACCGGTGTGTCGATTTGTCTCCCAAGCCATTGCTTCTGCTTTTTCTCGGATCGATGACAACCCGGCATTGGGCTGGCTGGCGGCGGATGCCAATCCGGTGCCCGGTCCGGAGGATGATGAGAACCCGGGCCGGGAACTCGTTTCTGAAAGCGCTGTCGATAAATACCATCCTCTTTTGCCGGCCAATAACAATTACCAATCCAGAAGAATCATGCTCGAATCCTTCTCAAGCCTTCAGGGAAGGCTTTATCATGGG
>JBAVYC010000565.1:0-2039 GCA_049698595.1 Desulfobacterales bacterium
CCGTGAAGGAAAAAAATGGGATCCATTCGGTATTTGTTGGGACTTTCAACACCTAATTACTCCTGTGTTCAAAGGCTGCTGAATTAGGTAGGCATGGCAAGCTACTTCAAGATGTTTTTTCAATACATTCGAATGAAATACTGCCTAAATTATCCCCAAATACATGCTATCTAGTATGGTTTCAGGTGCAGCAAAATTGTATTTTAAAACAACGGTTTTCACTCTGTATGCGGCCTGCAACCATAACCTGATGGTAGATTAGGTCTTACAAAATTTTGAACCGGGAAGACGATAAGGTTTATATTCATATCCATGTAGTGCTGGCGGTCATCCAGTGGGATGAACTGAACGCGACGGACTGGGCCAATTTGACCCTGCGCTGCGGGAAAACGGTTGTTATTAATTCCATGGATCAAAATATTCAAGCTGAATACCCGAGCGATCGGGCAGTTTCAAAATATGATTAAACTTGACAACAACCCGGCAGAACCTGGTCTTTCTCCAACAGCAAAATCGGAGGATGATAAGACGGCTTTTGATATGGACGTCACAACGCCTCCCCAGCCGACTAAGAATCCATTGCCGGCGGCTGTTTCCAACCTTACCACGATTAAGACCGTTGAAAAAAAATTGGAAATAGGGCAGGAACTGCTGCAAACGCTGATCGACACGATACCGGTAATGGTTACCGTTTACGATCCTAGCCTGCAGCGCTTCAGCTTCAACCGTGAATTCCGGCGCGTGCTGGGCTGGACGGAACAGGACCTAAACGATGGGAATCCGATGGAAAAATTTTATCCCGATCCAGCTGAGCGGGAGGCGGCCCAAAAGTTCATGGCCTCCCTGGAAAGCGGTTGGCAAGTCTTCAAGGTGACGGCCAAGGACGGCGGAGCCGTCGAAAGCTCGTGGGCCAACATCCGCCTGTCCGACAACACCCAGGTTGGCATCGGCATCGATGTCACCGAACGAAAAAAAGCCAAAACGGATTTGAAAAAAGCGCGAGATAACCTTGAAGCAACGGTGCGGAAGCGTACTGGACAGTTGCAGGCCACCGTGACGGCTTTGGAAAACGAAATGCAGGCCCGCAGTGAGCTGGAAAATCAGCTGCGGCAGTGGTCGCGGGTGTTCATGGACGCCGCCGACCCGATCGTCATCGAAGACATGACCGGCATCATCATCGATATGAACCGGGAGGCGGAAAGGGAATACAGCTGGCAGCGCGGCGAGCTGATCGGTAAATCCATCCGCAGCCTGATTCCCCGTGACCACTATTCTTGGGCCGATCGCCTGCGCGAACGCTGCCGCAGCGGGGAGGAAGTTCGCAACTGGGAGGGCATGCGCCAGGACCAGAAGGGCCGGACATTTTCGGTTCTGTTGACGGCCTTTCCGCTGATCGGCGACGACGGCAACATTGTCGCCCTGGCGACCATTGCCAAGGACATCTCCCTTCGCAAGCAAATGGAAAAAGAATTGCGCCGGTCACGGCAGCACCTGCAGGAGTTGTCGCGAAAAAGCATCGAGGCCCTCGAAAGCGATCGCCAGACGACCGCCAAAGAGCTGCACGACGGTATCGGCGCCAGCCTGGCGGCCATCAAATTCAGGCTCGAGGGCATCGTCCAGGAGATTGCACAAAAACCCCAACAAGCGGCCGCTTCACTCGAAGAATCGATCGCCTATCTGCAGGACACTATCAAGGAAACCAAACAAATTTCTGCAAAATTGCGGCCTACGATGCTGGATGATCTGGGCCTTTTGTCCACTATCACGTGGTATATGAGACAATTCTCTGAAAAATTCGGCAATATTCAATTGAGACCCCGGATTGAGGCTCGGGAAGAAGACATACCCAAATCTCTTAAAATTTTAATTTATCGCGTGCTGCAGGAATCCCTGCACAATGCCGCCAAACACAGTGAGGCCGAGGAAGTATATATCAGCCTTAAAACCGATCCACATCAAATTGTACTCGAAGTTGCCGACAACGGCAGCGGATTTGATGTTCAAGAGGTACTTGGTCGGCATGATGCCCTCAACGGATA
>JBAVYC010000566.1:0-5007 GCA_049698595.1 Desulfobacterales bacterium
GAAAAGTACACCCTGGAGCTGCTGGCGGCAGATGCCGTCGCCTTGATGGATGCTCTGGCGATCGATGCAGTGCACTTTGTAGGGCTGTCTATGGGCGGCATGATCGGCCAGAACCTTGCCCTGGACCATGGGAATCGCCTGAAGAGTCTTACTTTGTGCGATACGGCGGCCATTATGCCCGACGAGGCCCAGCCCATATGGCAACAGCGCATTGCCGCGGCCCGGGAAAAAGGCCTGCAGGATCAGGTCGCCGAAACCCTGGAACGCTGGTTTACACCGGAATATTTGTCACAAAATTCACCCCGGGTGGAGCTGATTCGTCGGCAGATTCTGGCAACCCCGGTGGCCGGTTATATCGGCTGCAGCGAGGCCATCCGCGATCTTGACAACTTAAAGCGGCTTTCCGAGATCAACCTTCCCACCTTGATCATGGTCGGCGAGGAGGATCCCGGAACCCCGGTGGCCGCTTCTGAAGCCATGCAGGCGCGGATTGAGGGTTCTGAACTGGTGGTGCTGCCGGCCGCCAGGCATCTGTCCAATATCGAACAGTCCGGGGCCTTTAATGAGGCGCTGATGGGTTTTTTGCTGAAATATTGATTGGGATGATTTGACAAACCAGGATCTTTATTATCCGGCGGCTTTTTTTGTAGGAGTCCTGACATCGATGATCATCTTAAAGAAAGGGGGAACACATGAAAAAGCAACTCATCAATTATGAAACGCTGATTAAAATTACAGGTGCCATTTCCGCTACAAGAGATCCGGAAGATGTTGTCGTGTTGACGGTCGAAAGTGTTAAAACCGCCATGGACGTAAAAGGCTGCACCCTGTTTCTCGTCGACCGTGCGACCGAAGAACTGAAAATTGCGGGATCTTTTGGCCTTAGCCGGAATTATTTGGACAAAGGGCCCATCAGTTCGCTCAAATCGATTGCCGAATCCATCAAGGAAGGACCTGTTGCGATCTATGATGTTGGCGATGATCCCAGGCTTCAGTATCCCGAAGAAGCCAAAAAAGAAGGCATCGCCTCGATCCTTTCCGTTCCGATAACCGTCCATGAGCGGGTCATCGGGGCGCTACGCGTCTATACCTCCGAACCCTGGGAATTTACCCTGGAAGATGTCAATTTTGTTCATGCCGTGGCCCAGATCGCCGGGATGGCCATCGATTTGTGCCGCCTTAACAAAGGATATAAAAGCAGCATTGAAATCCTCAAAACCATGCGGGATCCGAAGTTGATGAAAGCAAAGTAAGGGTAATCGTTAATGGCTGAATTTAAATTTTCCAACATCGAGCGCGAGATGGAAGTTTACGGATATGACTCGGTGGTTAAGAGCCATTGCCGAATGTGCCATGGCGGTTGCGGCGTTCTGGTCTATACCAAAAACGGCAAAGTGGCCAAAATCGCCGGCGATCCGGACTGCCCCATCAACCATGGCACGCTTTGCAGCAAAGGACTTGCCTCCACCCAGCTGGTCTATCACCCGGATCGGTTGACCTATCCGGTACGCAAAATCGGGCCCAAGGGCAGCGGTAAATGGGAACGAATTTCCTGGGATGCAGCCCTGGATGCCATCGCCGGGCGGATTTCGGATTATAAGGACCGATTCGGCGCAGAATCCATTGTGATGGGATACGGCACCGGTCGGGAAAACGAAGCGGTGATTTACCGCTTTGCCAATCTGCTGGGCACTCCCAATGTGTTGACCGCCGGGCATTTTTGCTATGGCCCCCGAATTGCCACCAGTATCATCACCTGCGGGACAAATCCTATTGTCGATTACGAGAATCACCCCAAGTGCATTATGGTGTGGGGCAACAATCTGGTGATCAGCAATCCGGATTGCTATAAAGGAGAGCCTTTTTCCGCCAGCCTGGATGCCGGCGCAAAGCTGATTGCCGTTGATCCGCGACTCACCCGCATCGCCGCCCGGGCCGACGTCTGGCTGCAGCTCAGACCCGGTACCGATACGGCCCTGGCCCTGGGCATGCTCAATGTGATAGTGAATGAAGAACTTTATGACAGGGAATTTGTCGCCAATCATGTTTACGGCTGGGAGCCGTTTGTCAAACGGGTCAATGAATATCCGCTGGGAAAAGTAGCCGAAATCACCTGGGTGTCCAAAGATAAAATCAGGCAAGCCGCGCGGCTGTTCGCCACCACCAAACCGGCCGCCATCCAGTGGGGGGTGGCCATCGAGCAGCAGGTGACCTGCGCGGACAACAATCGCGCCCTGATGGCCCTGATGGGCATAACCGGGAACATCGACGTGCCCGGTGGACAGGTTCTGTTTAGTCCTCCCAAAATCAGAAATGTGGGACAGTTCGGTGCCCACAAAAGCCTGCCCTATGAACAGGCCCAAAAGCGTCTGGGTGGGGAGCGTTTTCGGCTGGCCGGAAATTTTGCGATTATCAATCCCAAATGCGTCTGGGATGCGATTTTAGAGGAAAAACCCTATCCGGTGAAAATGCTTTTTTTCATTAGTTCCAATCCGGTCTTAACCCGTGCCAATGCCAAAGAGGTCTACCGCGCCCTGGAAAAGGTGGAATTTATGGCGGTGGCTGACTTTTTCCTGACGCCGACGGCCGAGCTTGCGGATATCGTGTTGCCCGCAGCCACCTGGCTGGAGATGGACTACATCGGAGATTTCTGGAAGCGGCACGGCTACCTTCTACCGCGACGAAAGGTCGTGCAGATCGGTGAATGCCGTTCCGATCATGAAATGCTCAACGACCTCGGTCGCAGGGTAGGGCAGACCGAGCACTGGTGGGATGATTTTGAGGGCGGTCTCGATTATATTTTAGAACCCGCAGGGATCAAATGGCAGGATTTTAAGAAAATGGATTACATCCGCGGACCCGTCAATTACCGCAAGTATCAGGATAGAGGATTTTCGACGCCCACCAAGAAGTTTGAGCTTTACTCAACCTTGCTCGAAAATTGGGGATACGATCCGTTGCCCAAATTCCGCGAACCCCCCGAAAGTCCTGTCAGTATGCCGGAACGGCACGAACAGTTTCCTTATATTTTGATCACCGGTGCCCGTTCGCCCGGCTTTTTTCACACGGAAAACCGCCAGGTACCCTGGCTGAGGGAACTTCACAAAGATCCGGTGGTGGAGATCCATCCGCAAACGGCTGAAAAAGAAGGGATCAAAGAGGGTCAATGGGTCATTATCGAGTCTGTCCGGGGAAAAGTCCGGCAGCGCGCTAAAATATTTGGCGGTATCCATCCGAAGGTTGTGGGCGCCCAGCATGCCTGGTGGTTTCCGGAAAACAAGGACCCCGGGCATGGCTGGGATGAATCCAATATCAATATTTTAACCGATAATGCCTATGATGCCTGTGATCCGGCAATGGGGGCCACCAGTGTTCGAACGCTTTTATGTAATATTTATCCGGAGAGTAGCCGCCAATCCAAGTACTAAAAATGTCGTATTGGATATCAAAGTTTATTTGAGCATTAAGCTGCGAAAATTCCAAGCACCAAATAACAAATAACAAAAAAACTCAAATTTCCAATTGAATATTTATGTAATTCTATCGATTTAAATAGAAAAGACAGAGCGAAGCGATACCACAAATCTTCAATCTTCAGTCTTCAATCTTCAATTCCGGCTTGTCCGGGTTGGGATTTATAAGGACGAGTCTATGATTAAATTTAACCTGACGATCGACAACCATTTGTGCTGGGGCTGTAAAACCTGTGAAGTGGCCTGCAAGCAGGAAAACCGGGCTACGGAAGGTGTCAAATTAATTGCCGTTCAGGAAAATGGACCCATTGCGGTTAACGCCAAACTGGATTTTGCCTTTCAGGTCGACGTGTGCCGGCATTGCGATGATCCCCCGTGTGCCGAGGCCTGCCCGGAAGAAGCCATCGGCAAAAGAGAGGACGGTCTTGTTATCATGGATTATAACGTGTGCACCGGCTGTCAGGCCTGTGTCGCGGCATGCCCCTACGATGTCATTGGCTTTGACGAGGATAAAACCGTCGCGCAAAAGTGTAACCTCTGCCATCAGCGGGTGGACCGAGGGCTAATTCCCGCCTGTGCCGACAATATCTGTCCGGCCCACTGCATCCATTTTGGAACTTCAGGGGTGTAATTCACAGCTGTTGATTAACGGTAATTGTTCATTCCTTATAGCCGGAATTCGAAGATCAGGTTTCAGGTCTCAGAATTTAGCACCAGAATGCCTGACACCCGACACCTCTTATGAAACTACACCAAGTTAAAAGCGAACCGCAGAACCGCAGAATATCGAATATCGAATGTCGAAGGGTGGGTTCGCTTCGCTCAGTCATTTTTATAAAATAGACAGAATACCTTACTTCGACATTCGATATTCATTATTCGATATTCTCTTCTTCACAGTTTCTTTTTTGATCAGACTGGCCGCTTTTCAGGCCAGCGGCGTCGCTCGTATGAAACTACATTTCAAAAGTTGGAGTTGGTTCTATCACAGGCCACTTTGTATTTTGTAGGTTGGGTTGAGCCCATTTCAGGCTTTGTTGGGTTTCGTTGCACTCAACCCAACCTACATTTTGCCGGCGTTATTGCGAAATACGAAACCCAACAACGGCCAATTTCGGAATCGAGCCCCAAAAGTATTTTTTTCGATTAGACTGGCCGCCCTCCTGAGGCCGGTAAATTTTCCAGGCCAGCGGCTGGGCTGAACACTGACACCTGGAAGTTCAGCCAAATATACCTACGGCCTTGGTTTAGACTCGATCTTCAGGATTCAATCCTCCTCAACCGGATCGACGTGAACAATGACTCTGTCGAGCTCATCCATTTCTGCTGCAAGACAGTGTTCCACTGTTTTGGCAATGCGGTGTCCTTCAACCACCGTCAATTGGCCATCTACGACAATGTGAATTTCTGCCTGGTAAAACCCTCCTGAAGTCCTAACTCTGAGATCATGAGCATCCATCACGCCCTCTACCGTCCGTGAAAGCTGCATAAGCTTTTCGATAATTTCAGGCCGAGGGGCCGTGTCGGTAAATTC
>JBAVYC010000567.1:0-10552 GCA_049698595.1 Desulfobacterales bacterium
CGATAATCGTGGTGACGATCGAGACGTACAAACTATGCCAGAGCGCATTCAAAGTATACGAAGTTGTGAAATATTTTTGGAAATTAGCCAGCGTAAAATTAGCCAAACCGAACTCACCGCCTTTGAAAAAGCTCAGCTTAAGGATCGCCGCCAAGGGAAACAGCATAAAAAAGCAAAGAAGCAGTCCGATAAAAATGGTGACGGTGGGCACAATAAATTTATCAATTTCCATCCGAGCGGCTGAAACTTGATACGGGGTTGTCATGGCATCTGCTTGTGAGGAGGTATTCATATTTTAACCTGGGTTGAGTGGTTCAGCGTTCAAGGTTCCCGGTTGAAGAGCACTAACTCACCGGATCCTAAATGAGTTTTTTAAATAGCTCCGAATATACATGGAATGCATCCGGTGGGAAATAGAGCTTGATTTTATCCTTTCTCCTTAAATTTATTTTTTCAAACTCTTTTTCCGAAATGTCCACGATCATTTCTTCCGCTTCAAGAGTGAATGTAACCCGTACGATCGCACCGAGAAAATTGATAATCTCCGCTTCAACTTCAACAATATTGGAAGGCAAGTAGTTTTCAGCGGATATGTTCTCAGCCAACAATTCAATATTCTCGGGTCGAATGGCAAGATAAACCATTTGGCTGTCAATATCATCCAGGTTGGATACCACCATTTCCAACTGCCCAAATTGGACGTTCCCATTTTTCTTTTTTGCAGTTATAAAATTGGAGATCCCCACAAATTCAGCGATAAAACTTGTTTTGGGTTCTTTATATATTTCCCAGGGCGTACCAATCTGTCTAATTTCACCATCTCGCATGATAACAACCCGATCCGCCATTGCCAGCGCCTCTTCCTGGTCATGGGTAACATAAATCATCGTAATTCCGAGTTCTTCCTGCAATTTTTTAATAACGGTCCTCAGACGCAACCGTATTTTTGCATCCAGCGCACTCAAAGGTTCATCCAGCAGCAGCACCCTCGGTTTAATGGCAATCGCTCGCCCCAGGGCCACCCTTTGCTGTTGCCCACCGCTTAGTTGTGAAGGATAATGACGCTCCCATTCCGTCAATCCCACAAGCTGGAGGATTTCACTGACCCTTTCATCGCTCAGTCTTTTGGGTACTTTCCGCATGTTTAATCCAAATGCGATATTCTGGTGTACCGTCATATTGGGAAACAGGGCATAAGACTGAAAAACAATCCCAAAATCCCTTTTTTGCGGAATAACATCATTGATAACTTTCCCATCATAGATGAGATTCCCAATTGTCTGCTGCTCAAATCCGGTAATTATTCTCAAAAGGGTGGTTTTGCCACATCCGCTTGGTCCCAAAAAGCAAATAAATTCACCGGGTTCAATCACAAGGTCGACATTCTGGACAGCAACTAAAGAACCAAAGTGTTTGCTTATGTTTTCTAAAACGAGTTGTTTGGACGCGGTTTCCATGAAAATTTCCTTTCAAAAGACCTTCAACAATCTCCGCAAAGCTCATGCAAACTATTTTTTTCCAGCGCAGAAAGACAAAACTTCATAAATCCGCTTTAGAGAATTTATGAAGCTTGTCAAGGGGTTATTCAGATAAGTTTTATTTTAGGAAATGACCCTGCCACACTTCCAGAATTTTTGTCCGGTTTTCAGATTGCCAGGGGAAGTCCATGGGTGCGAGTTTAATGGAATCCAAAGCAGGTAACCCTTCGGGGCCGGGAATACCCGGATAGGCTACACCAAGCTTAAATTTTGCATATTCTTTCATGGCGCCTTCACTGAGGGCCCAGTCTAAAAATTTTTTGGCAGCAGCCTCATGCTTGGCACCTTTTAACAGTGCATTGGCTTCGAGTTCAAATCCGGCACCTTCTTCAGGCATGACCAGGGCAACCGGAAAACCTTTCTTTTTTAATGAGGAATAAACGAAAGCAAAAGAACAGCCCACCGCATATTCTCCGGCAGCAGTAAGTTTGGCGGGCTTGGAACCGCTTTTGATATACTGGCCCATGTTTTTATCTAATTCTTTGAGAAAATCCCAGGCCTTATTCTCTTCCACCGGTTTGGTCTTATATTCCGGGTCCAACATGACCAGGAGGCTGGCAACCTGCAAAAAACCGGTGCCGGAACTTGCCGGGTTGGGCATAATCAGCATGTCCTTATAAACGGGATTCAAAAGGTCATTCCATCCCTTGGGCATCGGTAAATTTTTCTGCTCCAAAACTTTGGTATTCGGGACCAGGGCAGCGGCATATAAATCGATGGCCGTCCAGTATCCGGCGGGATCTTTAAAGTTGGCCGGAATCATATCCCAGCCTTTTGGCTTATAGGGGACCAGCATACCTTTGGGAACAAATTCCGACATATTCGTTACGGCCCATCCCCAGATTACGTCAGCCTGGGGATTGTCTTTTTCTGCCAGCATCCGGGCACCCAGCTCACCGGTGGACAGACGGATGGCCTGGATGTCAAGATCAGGCAAATCTTTTTTTGCAGCTTTCAGATATTCGACAACTTCTTCATTTTCCAATGAGGTGTAAACGACCACGGTGTCCTTTGCTATTGCGGTTCCGCCGAAAAGAAATACAGAGACCAATCCACAAATAAAAAGCAACCCTAATTTTTTCATAATGCCCCCTCCTTTTGTTTATGTTTATGCTGAATTGAATTTATTTTTTAAATAAGAAAATTTCACTTAAATAGATATATGTGATGCCTCTGGCATGTCAAGGATAATTTAGATATTAGCTTGATTTAGAATTCATACAGAAATTCGAGCGAAGGCCGGCGGCACCTTTTTTTGGGGTTATAAGCCCGAAATTATCAATAAGTAGAAAAAATTGCCCCTGATAAAACAAGTACCGCCCCGATCATCTTTTGCATGTTGATGGGGTCTTTGGGAGATTCCAGGATGCCAAAATGGCTGACGACAATCGCCATTAATATCTGACCGGTAATAAGCAAAATGAAAAATTTCCTTGCGCCGATATGGGGAATGAGAAAAGTTGTGCCTAAAACCACAAAAGCGCTCACAAAACCAGCTGAATACAGGAATACAGGTACGTCTTTTAAATGACTAATTGTATTAAATTGGCCGGATAAAAGAAAAATTAATGCCGAAGTTAGAAGCGCCACAATGAAAAAGATGACATTTGCGGTAATAGAAGAGCCCATGTATTTGGCAACCGAGCTGTTCATCGGCAAATAAATCGACATGATCAGGCCCATCGTAAAAGCAAGAACTAGATATAGGGTAGTTTGCATATTAATTCTTTCAATGTGAGCTGTTCGCGGGGGGCACAACCCGGAACCGTAAACCCTGAACCGCTCAATCTATGTTTTAGCAATAGTTATTTAGCCGAATAGTTGCTTTCCAGCGCTTTAACGAGATTTGTCATGGTTGTATAAAAAGGTACGGAAATGCCCGCCGCGCGGGCATAGGCCACGACCTTCCCACCTAAAAAGTCGATTTCCGTCGGTCTCCGGTTTTCGATGTCGGTGCACATTGAATCTTTATGAACACCCGCTTCTTCCAGATATGCCACGGCCTGACTGATGTAATTTTCCCCGAGATCCCCAATGCGGCTGCAATAATTCTCTACCGGCACGACATGAGATATTTCGCCGGATACCCTAATCCCGTCTTTTACAAGGGTCTTCCCCAGGTCATTTGACCTGCCTACCAGTATTGTTCCCTGAACTTTGCGAAGCAGGGCGGCAGCCAACACTGTACCGGTGGCACCTAAACCGACGATGGCGATTTTATATGTTTGCATATGTCTTTTCTCCGGTCCAAGCTTCTTTAAATTGATGAATATTGCCAAACAACCATTGTTTAGCCCCCGATGGCTTCAATCTGTCAAAAGGACTTTAGGTGGAATTCTAATACCCTCTTGCTGATATTTAGCAGGGATAAGTGACCCGGGCATCAACATCCCGGGCTAGGTTTCCCGGGTAATCTGGGGCCGGCGGTCGAACCAGGGACAGGCTTCTTCCAGTTGAGAGGCCAATCTGAAAAGGGTGGCTTCGTCACCGAAAGGTGCGGTAATGTGGGTTCCGCAGGGCAGCCCACCGGGAGTCCAATGCAACGGGACGGACATGGCCGGTAATCCGCAAAGGTTGGCCATTTGGGTGAATGGGGTTCTGGCAAGACCACGTTCCACCAGTGTATCCACCATGCCGGATACTTTAAGCAGCCAACCGGCATGCAAGGTATTGATCAGGTTCATCAGCATAGCTTCAGCGGGTTTGGGCTTCAGCTCCCCCACTTTTGCCGGAGGATAAGCGGTTGTGGGTGTCATATAAATATGGTGGGTATCAAAAAAACGCCCCATTTTCCGTGCGGAACGGTCCCACACGCGTAAGGCCGAGGTCAGGTATCCGGATGAAAAACTACGGCCGAGCAGGCCTAAGGTCCAGGTCATAGCCTCCACATCTCCCATCTTAGCCTTCCGCCCCAAAACAGACTCAAGTTCATCGATATCGGCTGCCACTTCTCCAAAATACATGGCCATATAGCTTGCGGCCAGGGCGCGACCGTCTATATCCGGTTGCATTTCCTCAACATGGTGACCGAGGTCTTCCAGCAGCCTGGCGGTTTTTTCAACGGCGCGGACGCATTCCGGATGAACCCGGGTATGAATGGGTGAACTCGTGCTGAAAGCGATTTTTAACCTTCCCGGCGGCCGGCCTACTTCTTCCAGGTAAGGCCTCTCCGGTGGGGGAATTCGATAGGGCGCCCCGGTGTCCTCGCCCTGGGTGGCATCCAGCATGGCGGCACTGTCCCGCACCGATCGGGTGATAACATGGCTTTGCACCGCTCCGCGCCAGGCCGGGCCGTTATCCGGGCCACTCGGATTCCGGCCCCTTGTCGGCTTCAGCCCGAATATGCCGCAGCAGGAAGCCGGAATGCGGATGGAACCTCCGCCGTCGCCTCCGGCCGCAGCGGGCGTCATGCCTGCCGCAACAGCGGATGCAGAACCACCACTCGATCCGCCGGGTGTATGGTCGGTGTCCCAGGGGTTGCGGCAAGGGCCAAATAGTTCGGGTTCGGTAATGCCCAACAACCCGAACTCGGGCGTGCTGGTCTTACCTAAGATGGCCAGGCCGGCTTTCTTGAAGCGAACGACCATCTCGCTGTCCTTTGCGGGGACGCGTGTGTTAAGGGCCCGGCAACCATCGGAAGTCGGCACGCCGGCATAGGCATAACCAAGGTCTTTGAGCAAGAAAGGCACGCCGGCAAAGGGCGCATCCGGTTGTGGTTGGGATGCTGCTTTTCGTCCTTCTTCAAACATTGGCCGGATGACAGCGTTGAGCAGGGGGTTGTGGCGGTTGATTCTTTCGATGGCTTCTTCACACAATTCCAAGGCCGAAACCTGTCCCTGACGGACAAGTTCAGCCAGACCCAGAGAATCGAATTGATCATATTCTTGGATACCACCCATTATTTCACTCCTTTCAGAACGATTAGATTGACGCATACACTATTAAAAATGTATCAGAATTTCTAAAGTGTATTGATCTCCGGCTCTTAGAGCCCACGCCTCGGGGAGCCCACGCTTCGGAGAGAAACACAGTATTTAAAACGGCCATTGTCTTGTTAAGCCGTATGGAATGATTCCAACATTCCAATTAGGGCAAAGCCTCATAAGCGCTAACTTGTTTTGTAGGTATTCGCAGGTTTCATTTACGCCGTACAGGGTCGTTTTGAAAGACGCGAACGTCGAACATCGAACGTCCAACATCGAACATCGAAGATGGTTACAGGCTCCACAACACACCGCATCCCCGGCAGCATTTCGGCGGGGTTTCTGTTTGAAGCTGTTCTCTGAAGCCTGTGTACTTGGGACCCGACCATATTTCTGCCAATGAGGCTTCAAAAACATTACCTAAAATTATTGAAGAATAGTCAGCAGTAGAAAAGGGAGCGATACAGCAGGGCAGAACATTGCCGTTAGCGGTGATGTACATTAATGTATGCGGTCGATAGCACTTGCTCCAGGGCAATTTCGCGGTGGAATCGGTCTGGACACTCTCAAGCGGGTTGCCCAGGCCTGAAGCATTGAACCGGATGCCCAAATTGGCGGCCAACAGCCGGCTGTTGTGAATCGACTCCAGGGCCCCGTCATTTGAATCCCGTAACGTTTTTTCACGTCTGGCCACGCCATAGCCATCATGGTCCTGGAAATAGACCAGACGTTGCAGATGTATTTCGTCAATGCCTATTTCGGCTGCCAGCCGGAGCAGCGCCGGCAGTTCTGCGATATTTTCCTTGGTTCCCAAAAACCAGATTGAAAGCCCTGGCGTGACAGCGCGGCGCTTTTTTTGAAGCTTCAGAAAGTTTCCAAGATTCTGAACAATTCGATCGAATTTGTTGCTGTTGCGAATAATTTCATATCCTTCAGGGGATGCCGCATCCAGCGAAATGCGCAGTTCATCCAGCCCGGCGTCAATGATGGCATTTTGCTGTTCTTCACCAAGCAGGATACCGTTGGAATTAAAGAGCACAAAGACATTGCGTTTTTTCAGATGCGCGATCATCCTGCAAAGCTCTGTATTTAATAGCGGTTCCCCGACACCGTGCAGCGTTGCACGCTCCAGCGCGGGCAATTGGTCTGTGATCATGATCAGGTCCGGCAGCGTCATGTCGCGATCCGGTTCCCAGCTTCCCCGGTAAAGAATACACCCCTTGCAGCGGAGGTTGCATCGGTTGGTCGTCTCGATATAGAGGACTTTCGGAAGTTTCAAACCATGTTCTAATTTTGACATGATAGTTTAATCTACACCCCCCTGACAATGGTGGTGCAAATACTTCCGGTGCGCAGAGGTTTTGCAGCCGACGATTGATGCCCTTTGAGCTGAATTGCCTTTCCCTGGTAAATCGGACAGTATTCATCCGGTTCTTCAAAGCGGCCCCGCAGTTTGCGTCGTGCCGCACATCCTCCCCCGCAATTGCCGACATGTTCACAGTCCAGACAGAATTTTGGGGTGAAATGGGTTTGTTTAAAGAATGGGGATTCAACGATGGTTTCTTTTTTTTCCACCAGGTCATCAATGCTGAGATTGGATTCGGGCCAGTAAACGCAAGCTTTCAATTTTCCGTCCGGTGTTATGCGCATGCTGTGCCCCCCGCAAGGGGTGCCGTTGAGGCCGTTGAGATTTAAAAATGTGTTTACCAGTGGCTCCGTCACGGAGATGATCTCACTGTGGTCGAAGAGGGTTTTAAAGGCTTCCCAGTATTGTTCAAAATTTGGACTAAACTCCTCCGTGTACATGGGTTGATAGACATTGACACGAAAATCAGATCCAAAAGAGGCGGCTAGCCCGGCAATATTTCCCAGATCTTTATAATTTAAGTTCATCAGGACCGCCAATATGGACACCCGGATGCCCAGTCCCCGGCAGCGCTCGATGCCCGCCATGATCGTTTTCCAGTTACCTTGGCCGCGGAATTGGTCCTGTCGGGCTTGATCCGGGAAATCCACGGAAAATTCCACGTCTCCGAAATACTTGAGCATTTCGTCGGGGGTAATGGAAAGCGTGTAGCCGTTGGAAGCCAGGGTTAGTTTGATTTTGCGGTTATGCAGGTAATCCAGAATGTCAAAATAAGCAGGGTTTAAGCCGTTTTCGCCGGTGCCGAAACCGATGGAACTGATTTCGAGATTTTCGCATACTTTTTGAATGTCGACCAGAGTCAAATTGTGGATGTGATCCTGTTCACGATAGCAGTGCGCGCAGTGTAAATTACAGTTGCTTGTCAGGCCGACGCCTAATGAAAACATGTGACAACTCCTTTGAGGGGAGGCCATTATTTTTTCTAGCGATATACGCTCGAATCAAGACATTAAAAGTACTTCAACGGTACCGGAAACAGATAGTAAGCGGCAAAAATTGTGATTTAATCCAGGAAGAGCGGTTGGAGCCGATCGGGATTTTAAGCTGCTTGAACGACTATGATTCTCTTTTTCCATAACCATGTTTGACCGAAAGAAAAAAGACGTAGAAAAACCCGGATGTATAAATAATCAGAAAGGGGCTGACAAGGTATTTACTGAAAAAAAGAAACAATATGAGTCCGGACAATGAGTAGAGCCCCAGAAAAAATTCGAGAATTGATACCGCGTTTAAAGGGATTGAATAATGTTTGCTTTTCCAGCCGTCTTCTTTCTTTTTGATACCGTATTTGGGCGTGCGAATAAAACCGCTGTTTATATTTAAAAATGCTTCCAGGACGGCTTTGGTGTTGTTGACCGCGATTCCGGTTCCCAGGCACATCAGAAACGGCAAAAATTTAATGCGGCGCTTCCAATCGCGATAAAGAACTCTTTGTGAGAACAAGTACATGGAAGATGGTCCGCATGTAGCCAGGCACAGCAGGGTGAAGATCATGATCGGATAAGCGAGACTGTCAAAGAACCACTGTGAATACAGCATCGGTATAGAGGTCAGAACTACCAGAAGCATCATGGGATGAACCATGTAATGGGTCAAATGCATAAATGCCTGAAATTTGATCAATGGCGAAACGTCTGATTTGAACAGTTTGCCGAGATTTTTTTTGGCGGTCTGAATCGATCCTTTGGCCCAGCGATGCTGCTGGGATTTAAAGGCATTAATGGTCACCGGGACCTCCGCCGGGCAGACGACATCCGAGACAAATTTTAATTTCCAGCCTTTAAGCTGGGCTCTGTAACTTAGATCCAGATCTTCGGTCAGGGTGTCGGCCTGCCATCCCCCGGCGTCTTCGATGGTTTTTTTGCGCCAGATGCCCGCGGTTCCGTTGAAATTCATGAACAAGCCGCACCAGGCGCGGGCAGCCTGCTCCACCCCGAAATGGCCGTCGATACCCATTGACTGGGCTCTCGTCAGCAAAGAATAGTCGCTGTTGATATGTCCCCAACGGGTTTGAAGCATACCGATTCGAGGATCCCTGAAGTACGGAACCGTCTCTTTTAAAAACTCCGGGTTGGGGATAAAATCGGCATCAAAGATTCCCACAAGTTCGCCTTTGGCATATTTGAGGCCTTCTTTCAGGGCACCCGCTTTGAAACCGGTGCGTTCATCGCGGTGGATATAGCCGATATCGAAGCCCTGCCGCATCATTTCTCCAGCCACAGCCTTTGCAATGTCAACGGTATCATCGGTAGAGTCATCCAGAATCTGGATTTCGAAAAGCTCTTTCGGGTAATCAAACCGGCAAACCGATTGAATCAGCCGTTTAACCACATAGCGTTCATTGTATAGCGGCAACTGAATGGTAACCTGGGGCCAGTCTTGCCGGGGTACATTCCGAAAAAATTTTTCCTTGATCTCCTGGTGTTGTCTGAGGGCGGCGGGGCTTTTTAAAAAGTAAAATATCAATAGCAAATAGCAGTTCATACCGTAAATGAATAAAGACATCAGAGCAAACAGGTATATTATCAGCCAGGCGTATTGGATATTGTCCGTCATCATTGATGCTTAGTCTTCGATAAATGCGAAAACTTAAAGGTATAATGCTAAATTACCAATGGTAAGGGGCTCGGAAACAATTTATTCCCCAATTATGCAAGAATTAAGCAAAATACAATAGGGTATAACCTGTATTCTTTTATAAAAAACACACTACCGTTTTCGTGCGATAATCGTGACCATGCCATTTTCAACATCGTATTTTTCGACCTTGAAGCCGACCTTCAATAAACATTTTTGGGTCCATTGCGAAGAGATACGAAGCTTACGGAAAAAGCTTTTCTTCATCTTCCAGTGATCATCGGTCTTTTCATAAAGAATGTCATGCACTTTTACATGGGTTTTCTCATATTCCAGAAAACACGTAAAAAGTCTGTTTGAATCACTTCTCACCGGAATAAACCGATCCAGCCCGGTCAATTCGGCTGTCATGTCTCTAAAGCCCAAGATCAAAAGCCCTTCTTTTTCCAACGCTCCATGAACACGATGCAATAATTCTTTCACTTCCGTTAGGCTCTTCAAATGGGTAAGGGTATCACCCATGCAGACAATGATTTCGTTTTTTGCAGGGCAGTGTTCTGCAAAATTCAGCAGGTCAGCCTGTATCGTTCTAATCGGTAACCTACCGGCGGTTTTATTTAGCTCCTGCAAGAGGCCGCGGCTGGCATCAACAGCGGTGACGCTAAAGCCTGCCTCTGCCAGCGGGATTGCCTGAAAACCGGATCCGGCGCCCAAATCCACAGCGTCTGCCGAATACGTCGGCCGAATACCGTTAGCCTGGAAAAAAGTTCGATTTTTTTTTAATATTAAATCAGATCCGCCACACATCCATGAATAACAGGACGCAAGCAGGTCGTCATAGTGTTCCTTCACACTTGCCATTGGATTCCTTCTTGGGTTTGGCTAAGGGTTCTTTTCAGCGGACAAATATAGTCCTATGCGCCTGATACTGCAAGGGAGGTATTCGGAGAAGGGTTTTTGTCGCCTTTATGGGAACAATCATTGTAAAGACGGCCTAGCGAATAGATTCAGGATGGAGAAGACCCTGTCGATTACCCAAATTACGCCTTTATGTCCCGTTGGCCACTAATTTCAGTCGAGTGGTGGTT
>JBAVYC010000568.1:0-1645 GCA_049698595.1 Desulfobacterales bacterium
GGGTTAATACCGTGCCGTTAATAAAAATCCGGGTTTCATCCAACTGTTCTTTGTTCTCTGTCGTCATAATCCAGTTTCCTCATAAATTGGAAAGTATACTTGACCTAAAAAGTGAGGCCCTCACCTCGAAAGGAATAATCAGCATTCAAGTTCGGTTTTTGGCCGCATTCGGTTCACCGGCAATAATTGTTCCTTAGGCAGGTATATCTTGCAATTCCAGCGGATCTATTGATATGTTGAGCTACTTATTTTAAGCCTGAGCCCTGCCTCGGTATTTTGTACCAGAGCCTATTGCTTGGTGTCAACTTTAACCTAAACAGAGCGATTTTTTATCCGAACCGCAATCAAATGGTGTCAGCCACCCGTTGTTAAATCGTACTGAATTGCCGATATATAACTAAAATGGGTACAGCTCGGGCAAAATAGGGGGAGTAACCAATGACTCCGGCAGGGTAATCAGATGAGGTCAGACGCATCGATTTTGAACATTGTCGAGAAATGACAACGATTAGGAAGAATTTACTTTTTTTGAAAGGAATTAAAAAACATCATTAACAATCCTTTCAATTTGGGCGACATTTTATCAAATTGAACGCCAAGTGCAATTGTTTTTCTGCCCTCATGGGAAACGGGTGACAGCCATACAATTGTTCCTGGTATACTGACTTTCAAATCTTCAATGGGAAAATTCACCTGGACCTTCGCATGTTTTATCCCCTTCTCGAACGATGATATTTCAGAAGATGAATGAAAACTCATCTCATCCAGCATAAAGCACATCCCGCCGATGGAAACATCGCTGGAAAAACCTGACAGACAGATCGAAGTATTTTGTGAACCGTTTATAAGAATTTCAATTTCCAAGTCCAGCTTCAATTGAATTCGCCGAGCATCACGCAGTTTTTCATGTGACTCGTTTATAGAAGCTTTGGAGCGAATCTTTAAAAGATCCAATAGCCCATATTCGATTTTGGGGTATTTGGTGCATATTTTTCTTAACTTTTCCTTGGGTATTCTTAACAACTCAACTTGACTTTTGGTTTCAATGTAGGAATTACTTCTCCTGTCCTGATCAAACGGATAAATATCACCGAAATAATCATTCGCGTTTAAATACAGGTTAGGCGGTCTGTAAACTTTTTCGCTGTTGTCAATCGTATGATAGATCGAATCCTTCAAAGTGCCGGATATAACGAAATAGAGGCTGTCTTCTAAATCGCCAACTTTCTTTACCGTATGGTCTGCCGGCAGGTGAATGATTTCCAATGGAGAAAAAAGTGCAATGGATTCCTGAAAATTTAACTGACAAAAAAATGACTTGACCGGGGTATCGTCTCGGGCAACTTGCGCCAGATTCACTAAAAAATCCTTGACTTCCGCTTGTGCCGGCGAACTGATTCGCCATTGCATTATCTTCAGAGCAATCGCTGCGGGAATCTTGCCTTTTTCAAGGAACAGTTTTGAAGCTTTGCTATATAGGCCGGCAGCGCCATCCAATACCCCATTTTTTTTTAGGTGATCTGCCTGCACTCTGATAAGACCGGGCTCATCAGGGTACCTTTTCAGCAATTTGTGCATTATTTCAGGAGAATGAAGCACAATATCTTTTTTTACAATGTGGTCGACGATGTCCTTGGGGGTGCTA
>JBAVYC010000569.1:0-3921 GCA_049698595.1 Desulfobacterales bacterium
CACCTTACGTTCCTTACAACATGTTGTCAGAAAAAACCAGATAAGGGTTTAAATGTCAATTGGTTATACAATGTGTAAGCCGCTATAATCTACCCGGGTGACGATAATGCAAAAAAAAGCATTGATAGTGGACAGTGATTTTTTCTTCGTTGAGTTCTTGAGTGAATTACTTGTAAAAAGAGGTTATCAGGTAATAAAGGCCTATGACGGCAAGGAAGCTATCGGGAAATTGGAGAATTTGACCGTTGATATCCTTTTTGCCGATCTGGTTCTACCCAAAGTCGACGGCAAACAGCTGTTCAGGTTCATCTCTAAAAAATATATTGGCAACCGTTTTCCCCTGGTGGCCCTATCTGGGATCATGATCGAAAATCTCGGTTCGTTGGATGAGATCGGAGCCGACTATTTTATCGCTAAAGGTCCGACAGACAAATTGACGATCAAGCTCAACGAATTTCTGGCGGAAATTGAAATTCAGCCTTTTCATCCTCCGGCGGATAAAAAAGTTCTTTCCGCCAGCAATGTTTATCCCCGGCGCGATGCCGTGGAATTGGTCAAGTCCCTGCAATTCCATCAGGCCGTGATTGAATGTGCTGCCGTAGGGATCATTATTGTTGATACCGACACCCACATCATCAATGCCAACCCTGCGGCACTCGAAATCGTCGGCAGAAGTTCGGCGGATGTCATCAATTGTTCGGTCAGCGAGCTGTTTGACAACAGAAGCCGGGCCAAACTTGTGGAAGGGCTAGAACTGGTGATGCAGCAAAGTAATTTAGAGAAGATTTCTTTTCTGACGACCTTTCACTCTCAGGTAATGAATGCCATTATCTCGCCAATCAGGTTTGCCGGTAGCGCCAGCGGCTGGGTCATTGTCGTCGAACCTGTGTCGCAGGAGAGCCCCGGAACCTGAAGCTAATCGCCGACCCCATGTTTTTCAGTCACCTGTCTGCTTATCGCCAGCCTTCTGTGAAAAATTAAGAACTATCCGGCGCCAGGAGTTTGATCCTAACCCAATTCACAAGCCACCCCGATCTATCGGGATGAGAATTTAAAGGGTTCTACCGTTACCGCGAGGGCATGCTTGATCGTTAAAAACTCGATCGCTGCCGGTGGCCTATGAATTGAGTTGCCGGCTCAACCTGATTCCTCTTGCAGTTGTATGCCGGCTTTGGTATGAAACTCATAATTGAGTGAACTTACATTCTGTCGAAGGAATCCAGTAAAATGAATCGTGTCGCTATAATAGGGGCCACCGGATACGCCGGTGCGGAGCTTGTCCGGATCCTGTCGGGCCATCCCAAAACGGTGTTGACCATTTTGACATCGCGTCAGTATGCCGGGGTGCGATTCGATCGGGTTTATCCTGCCATGGCCGGCTTGGTCGATATTGTCTGTGAAGTGTATTCAGCGGATCGCATCTGCAACGAGGCCGATATCGTGTTTATGGCGCTTCCCCATCAGCTGCCGATGGCTTTTGTGCCCGATATTATAAAGCACGGATTAAAGGTCATCGATCTTTCGGCGGATTTTCGGTTCAACGATGCGACCGTCTATGAATCAGCATACCAGCCGCACACTGCAAAGGAATTGCTCAAGTCCTGCGTGTACGGTCTCAGTGAAATTTACACCGATCAGATCAGGACGGCCCAGCTGATCGGAAATCCGGGATGTTACCCCACTAGCGTTCTGTTGCCGCTTATTCCGCTGATCAAACAGGGTCTGCTGGACCCCGCAACTCTCGTGGCCGATGCCAAATCCGGCGTCAGCGGTGCCGGACGTTCCCTGTCGCAGGCATCTCACTACTGCGAGGTCAATGAATCTTTTAAAGCATACAAAGTGGCCGCTCACCGCCATAATCCGGAAATGGATTCGATACTGAGTCGGGAAGCCCAAACGCCCGTTTCTATCACTTTCGTACCGCATCTGGTCCCCATGACGCGCGGTATGCTCACCACTATATACGCAACACCGGCGGCTGCTCTCAGCGCGCAGGATATTGTGGATTGTTATACGTCGGTCTACTCCCGGCGGCCTTTTGTCCGTCTTTGTCCCTCGGATGGTCAGCCGGACACTTTACACGTGCGCGGCACAAACTACTGTGACATCGGGTTCAAACTCGATGATCGCAACAACCGCTTGATCCTCATCTCGGTAATCGACAACCTCGTAAAGGGTGCTGCGGGCCAGGCTGTTCAGAACATGAACCTTATGATGGGGTTTGATGAGACGGACGGATTGCTGCAGGTACCGCTTCCCCTCTGACGAGGGAAGTTAATGATCGATTGAGTTGATTAGTTGATTCCGTAAACCCAATCAACTTAATCAACCAAATTTACTCAATAAACAAACTAACCAGCGACCAGTATCCAGCTGTAAGTTGTCTTGACATCATTATTTTATTGAATTAGAAAGGGCGCATCCGGATAATGATAACCGGAATAATTATATGAATAGATTTAGAAAATGTCTTTAAAAAGGAGGTTCAAAATGACAGCAAAATTGATCAAAGGAACAGAAATTCGTGAAGTAATTTTGGAAGAAGTCAAATCGGGGGTGGAGCAAATCAAGGAAAAATATGGCGTCGTTCCCGGTCTTGTTACCATTCTAGTGGGCGAGAATCCTGCTTCCATTTCTTATGTCACTTTGAAGATCAAAACAGCCGAACGACTCGGGTTTAAAGAAATACAGGACAGTCAACCCGAGGATATTTCCGAAGCGGATCTGCTGGCCCTGGTCGATAAATATAACAAAGACGACGCCATCAATGGAATATTAGTCCAGCTTCCCCTGCCGAAACATATTAATGAAAAAAAAGTTCTCAATGCCATCGATCCAGATAAAGATGTGGATGGTTTTCACCCTGTAAATGTCGGTCGTTTGATGATCGGCGGGGATGAGGTAAAATTTCCGCCGTGCACGCCGGCAGGTATCCAGGAAATGATCGTTCGGACCGGTGTGGAAACCAGCGGCGCCGAGGTCGTTGTTGTCGGCCGTTCCAATATTGTCGGGAAACCCATTGCGAACATGATGTTGCAAAAAGGTGATGGTGCCAACTCGACGGTCACGGTAGTTCACACCCGGACCAAGGATTTGGAAGGCCACTGTAAACGAGCCGACATCCTGATCGTTGCCGCCGGTGTTCCCGGACTTGTCAAACCGGAATGGATCAAACCGGGTGCCTGTGTCATTGACGTTGGTGTAAATCGTGTTGGCGAAAAAATCAGCGAGAAAACCGGCAAAAAGATTGCTCTGTTGAAGGGTGATGTCGATTTTGACGAAGCCAAGGAAATTGCCGGCAGCATCACCCCGGTTCCGGGCGGCGTCGGTCCCATGACAGTCACCATGCTGATGGTAAACACCTTAAAGTCACTGAAATTTAAACTTGGTATCGCATAGCGGGTATTAAACCTGCCTTCTCATCCATTGTCGTGGTCGGGGTAATTCGGCTGGGCCTGTGCGTCTTAGCCAGGCGGGTGCTGCAATTTCGGTTGAAAGCTCAAAGCTCAAAGCTGAAAGCTAAAGGTGAAAACTGGCATAATTTCTTTTTTCTCCAGAGCTTTGAGCTTCTGCCGGCATGCTCCCGATATCGAGTAATTCAGATATTGATGATTGGTTGATTAGTTGATTGGTTAAGTGATTAACTGTTTGTAAATAGGGATTTATCCCATATCTGCAAAATAATTGGACACTTCATGTTTCAGCAATCGTAGCATTCTGAAATTATGGACATAATTTACCTGATCAACCATTCAACCAGTAAACTATTCAACTATGTCTGTAGATTAAGATCGGAATTGGACCTGAAAAGCTATAGATTAATAACTTGACATAATTGCCGGTTCTCATTATAATTTTAAATAAAGATAAGTTATTAAGCGAAAAGGCAAAGTCACCGAAAGATGGCGGCGCAAAACCGCG
>JBAVYC010000570.1:0-2504 GCA_049698595.1 Desulfobacterales bacterium
ATATAATTTATCAGCTGACGCTAGGTATAGAAAAATAAGCATTAAATAAATAAATTTTAATTAGTTTATAATTTTAATATTTTATTACATTTACTTATGCGGTCAACGCTTGTTTTACCTGAAATGATCTCAATTCAGTTGTTGAAAACGCGAATATCCTTCAATGATTGAACGATTTTCAGTTATTCGAATTCGACTTTCAGTGCGCCTGAAGGAAAATTTCACGAATTTTTATCCACTCGCAGCATTTAAACTTTGAAAGCGAGTCGATGTGGGTTAATCATTCATTATAATTTATCCGATTTTAGTATTGGCGTGGCCAATTTCAACTGCTTGTTAAGCAGAGATCCTTGTGCTAAAAAGGCTTGGAAGTCACACACTGGTTTTTGAAGTTTGTGCGGGATTCCGGTTCGCAGTCTATGAGCGATCTATGCGGCAATTTAAATTTTTTACTTAGGATCTCGGCACATATTATCCCAAAAATGGCTTCTCTCAGCCTAAAAGGAGGTCCCCATGGATTTTGAGATCTTTGAAAAGATGGATGCCCCTGAACTTCGCAAATACATCCAGTTTCTTTTATGGCATTATCGCGTTGTGGACGCATTCTGGTACCTTTATACAACGGAGCAATTTGACGATGCCACCGCGGATCAACTGAATGAACGCGTCTGGGGCAAGGTAACGGCGATGGCCGCAAAGGATTTGTTAAAACGGTTTGACATTCAGCAAAAGGGCCTGGATGGTTTTGTGAGCGCATTGCGGTTTTTCCCCTGGTGTATTTTGGTTGGATATGAAATTGAGCAGAAACCCGATGAGGTGATTATCACCGTTCCGTCCTGCCCGACCCAGGTGGCGAGAACCAAAAGAGGACTGAAAGAATATGCCTGCAAGGAAATGCACCGGGCCGAGTTTGCCAGCTTCGCCCTGGAAATAGACGAACGTATTCAGTTACAATGCCTGTTTGCGCCGCCGGATTCCCATCCAGATGATATGCACTGTCAATGGCGGTTTTTTTTGAAGGGGGCATAAACTAGAATGCGGCCTCCGGCCTCTCCGAGCTGTAGGCTCTATCTACGAGCCGGAAGCCCTAAGGGCCATAGGGGCCTACGCCCCGGGGGAAGGCGGAATGCGGAAAAAGGAATGGGGAGGTTGGAATTAGGATTTCAATCCCCTCTGGCTTCTGTTCTCCGTCATCTGTCTTCTGAATTATAAAGGAGGGCATTCGATGCCGTTGGCTTTTGAATCTCTTAGTCATCGAACAATCGCTTTTGGCTTTTTTAACATCGAATCCGACATGCTGCTTTTGGACCGATATTTTCTTTTTGCCAAAGATTTTTGTTGTCACCTTAAAAATATTGCGGAAAACGGCAGTGATCAACCTTATCATGCCTGCTGGCTGATTCAGAGTATCGAGGCGGCGGAAGATATCGGAGACCTGATGGGCGCCATTCACGGCATTCAGTTTACCGGATTCATCGGTGAACTGTACCGCCGCTTCCCGTTTCCACGACAGATTGAAGATTTCAAGCAGAGGCCTGAAGGTTTTCAAACGCGATCCGTGGTTTCCGGAATCATAAGCAAATACGCTCAGCCCCGAGAAATTTCAGTTGCAATACCACCCGGGGGGAGTGAAATCGAAATCGGCGTATACCGATTCAATCGGGTGCAGTTTCAAGAGCTGATCAAATATGTATGGCGTGGTGGTTATCCCCGTTGGGAAGATGATATCAGACCCGGTTATGTGACGGTGATGCGGAATACCATCTTACAGAGTTGCAAGGGAATCTTTAAAGCTATTGATTTCGAGGACTCCTGAAAAAATCGGCCTAAAAGGTCAACCACTAAGAGACTGTTAGATGGGTGATCGGTCTGGGTCCGGATTCTTTAATAATTTAAGGCATTTTCCTTCCATGGAGGTTTAAGAAAATGATTACTGCAGGAATCGATTGCGGTGCGAAAACCACCAAAACCATTATTATGAAAGACGGAAAGATCATTGGCAAAGGAATACAACTGACCGGTTTCGATCAGAAAAAGGCAGTTGAAAAATCCTTCGAGGAAGCAATCCAGGCTGCCGGCATTGGCAGAGATGATATTCAACGTATTTGCGGCACCGGATCCGGGAAAAAGGCCATTTCCATGACAGACAACCATGTCAATGACATCAAAGCCATGTCGAAAGGGGCTCATTTTTTCTTTCCCGACGCCAGAACCGTGGCCGATGTCGGTGCGGAGGAAGGCCGGGCTGCCAAAATAGATGAAAACGGCAGCCCCATCGATTTTGCCATCAATGAAAAATGCGCCGCCGGTGCTGGCACATTTATCGAGGCCATGGCCCGGACCCTGGAGGTAACTATCGAAGAAATGGGTAGGCTTTGCATGCAATCGGACAAAAAGATCCCCATGAACACCCAGTGTGCTATTTTTGCCGAATCCGATGTCGTCGGGTTGATCCATGCCAAGACGGCCAAGCCGGATATCAGCAAAGCCATTCACGATTCCAT
>JBAVYC010000571.1:0-10709 GCA_049698595.1 Desulfobacterales bacterium
AATATCCGGAAATGGTTTGAACAGATCGATGAAGAAAAGGGTCCGATCAAAATTGTCGCCCTTGCAGTATTCCGTAACAATGCCCTTTTCAGCCTCACGGGGGACCAGGATCTCCTGGAACATGTCCGCGATATCATAGTATCGGGGTGCCATCCCGGCGTACTCCCAATCGATGATATATATGGGCGCGGCATACCTGTCGCGCGCATCTTCGTTGATCAGGATAAAATTATCCGCCAGCAGGTCATTGTGGCAAGGTGTATATTCACTTTCGGGGATGTTGATGATGCTCGACAGCTTTATCAGTCGCTGGATGGTGCCCGAAATATCAAACTCTTCATATTCGGCGTCGAGCCGTTTGAGAATGGCCGACATTTTCATGACTTCCACGAGGGGGTTGAAAATCTGTTTCAGCCGGGCCCCGCACGAATGAATTTTCCGGATCGGCGCCACGATTTTCGGATAGAGCGATCGGTCTAAAAAGTGCTCATTTTTGAGAACGATGGAATCTCCGATAAACTCCACGATGGTCACCCCGAGTTCGGGCATATATTTGATCATATTGGAGGCAACGCCGACCCTGGCCATTTCCTGAATCGTATGCGCCTCGCTGTCACGATTGATGAACAGATCTGTTTTGTCGCCATAAATCCGAACCGTGTAATCTCCTTTTTCCGACTGAATGCGGTACAGTTTGTTGGTTATCCCGCCGCTGAGCTGAGAGATATGGATATCGAGGCCTTTCCAATCCGGTAAAAGTCGATGGCATACTTGCGCTGTGAATTCCTGGTCCAAAAGACGTGTTGTGTCGGACATGTCGATTCCCTCTTTCCCGGTCTAAAACGGTTTGCACCGTCAGTTGCTCGCCCGGCAGGCGGTGGAACGCTCGTCGTGACCCTTCCGCCGGGTTTATGGATAGTATTTAACTTGCATTCAATGCCGCAAATTTGATCGAAATGAATACAACGGTGGTGCGCCATGAGTCAACCCCAATGTTGTGTCTATAGCATTGCGGCAACCCTGGTGCGCCTGTGTCGTGCACGCGGCCTGCGGCCTGAACCCGCGGTTTGCTTTCACAAAAAACTTGACAGCCTCGCATTCAGAGATGTAAGAAAACAGTCTAACAAGAAGTTTCGCTCAAAATTCAGAACTACTGATGTGTCGTAAAATCGGATGCAACAGAAATGTCAGTGATCGCGTCAACAATACTGAAGTTGGGCGTATAGTTCTGAATTTTATTATTTATTTTTGATAAAATCTGTTACACCTTGAATTTACGCTTATTTTTACTACAAATTATGTAGATTGTTTCGATATCAAGGCCTCCCGAGAAATATTCACGATTGGGGTCAGGAGCCCTGAAATTGCATTAAATATTTCGGCCAAGGGGTATCTGGATTGCGGCAGCTTTATAAACCAGGTAAGAACAAACCATTGCAAAGCCGGGATCGATAGGGGAATTTATTTTTTCGGCATTTCTGTATAAACATCTACAGCTTTATGCTGTTTTAGCTGAATATTTGGTTGGTCATTAACCCAAAACCATGAAAGGAGCCAGAAAGAATGAAAAGACGCGATTTTCTCAAAAAAGCAGGTGTGGGCGCTGCAGCAGTGGCAGCCACAACGGTAAATGCACCCTTCGTGCATGCGGCCAAGAAAACAACCATCAAATGGAGAATGCAAACCTATGCCGGCGCCGCCCTGTCCGAGCATGTCTGCAAACCGGCCATCGATGCGTTTAACAAGGTCGCCGATGGCGAAATGGTGATCGAGTTGTACAATTCTGATCAACTGGTCCCCACGGGTGAACTGTTTAGAGCCATGCAGAAGGGGACCATCGACGCCGTCCAGAGTGACGATGACTCCATCGCAGCGCCGGTCGATGTATCTGTGTTTGGCGCTTACTTTCCCTTTGCCTCGCGCTACTCGCTGGATGTTCCAGCGTTGTTTAACTGGTATGGGCTGAATGAAATCTGGGAGGAAGCCTTCGCTGAAGTGAAAGGCGTCACCTGGCTTAGTTGTGGCGCCTGGGACCCGTGCAATTTTGCGACCACCAAGCCGATCCGACGTCTTGCAGACCTCAAGGGGCTGAGAATGTTCATGTTTCCCACCGGCGGCCGGTTCATGCAACAATTCGGTGTCGTTCCGGTGGCATTGCCTTGGGAGGACATAGAGATGGCGGTCCAGACGGGGGAACTGGACGGTGTGGCCTGGTCCGGCATCACCGAGGATTACACGGTCGGTTGGGCGGATGTCACCAAATATTATCTGACCAATCCCATCTCCGGTGCCTGGGCGGGGTCGTATTATGCAAACTCCGATTCATGGAACGCCCTGCCGGAGCGCCTGAAGACGTTGTTCCGGCTTTCCATGGACAGTTCGCACTACTACCGGCAACACTGGTACTGGTGGGGTGAAGCGTACTACCGCACCAAGGGTGGGAAAATGGAGCTCACCTCGATCCCCGCTGAAGAGTGGAAGCAAGTTGAAGATGCCGCCCTCAAATTCTGGGACGAAACGGCCAAAAAGAGTCCCAGAAGTGCCAAGGTGGTAAAAATACTCAAAGAATATGCCCAAACCATGAAAGACGCCGGTCCTCCCTACCGGTACTAATAGTTGGGCATTAAACGTTTAATATAGCATAGCGGTGACCTTCCCTGGCTTCAAAATAGAAACGGCCAGGGAAGGTAATCCTCTAAAACTCCGGATTTAACCTAATTGATTTCGAGCAAAAGTCCCAGGGGAAAGGGGCAAAGATGCCTAAGGCAGTCAAAAAATTCGTGAGCGCCGTTGATGCAATCAACACGGTGGTCGGCAAGTTTTCCATGTATTTGGTCTTCGCGATGATCGGGATCCTGTTATACGAACCGATAGCCCGAAACCTCTTCGATAAGTCAAGCATATGGTCGGTCGAGATGGCCCAGTTCACCATGGCCGCTTATTACCTGCTCGGCGGCGGGTTCTCCATGATTCTCAAAGGGCATGTAAGGATGGATCTGGTCTATGGCCGCTGGTCGGATAAAAAAAAGGCTAGGATGGACGTTTTTAGCGGTCTCTTTATGATCTTCTACCTGGTGTTTCTCCTCTACGGTGCCTATTCCAGCATAGAATACGCTGTCATGTACGGGCAAAAAAATCGATCCGCCTGGGCACCGTATATGGCTCCCATCAAGATTATAATGGGAACCGGCGTCCTGCTGATGCTGTTGCAGGCTATAGCGACATTTTTCAAGGACCTGGCAAAAGCGAGAGGGGAGAAGATCTAACATGAGTTATGAACTTATCGCGATACTGATATTTTCTTCGATGATGCTCATGCTGCTCACCGGGCAGCGTGTTTTTGGTGCCATCGGTGGGGTCGCCACGCTTTTCTCTCTGTTGCTTTGGGGCAAAGGTGGTGCCGAGATGCCCTTTAACGCGGCTTTTGCTTTACTGAACTGGTACCCGCTCCTGACCCTGCCGCTGTTCATCTATATGGGCTATATGTTTTCGGAATCCGGTATAGCGAGCGACCTCTACCGAATGTTCCATGTCTGGATGGGATCGGTTAGCGGCGGATTGGCTATCGGAACCATGGGCCTGATGGTCGCTGTATCGGCGATGAATGGATTGAGTGTGGCCGGTATGGCCATTGGCGCAAGCCTCGCTTTGCCGGAAATGCTGAAGCGCAACTATGACAAGGTCATGGTTACCGGTGTTATCCAGGCCGGCAGTTCATTGGGGATTATGGTGCCGCCCAGTGTGGTGCTGGTCCTCTACGGCATGATCGCCAGGCAGCCGGTCGGCCAGCTATGGCTGGCCGGTGTTTTTCCCGGCTTGCTTTTGGCGGGCTTGTTTATGGCTTACATTTATATCAGATGCAGAATTCAACCCCACTTGGGCCCCACGTTATCAAGGGAAGAGCTGGAGACCATAACCTGGAGCCAGAAGTTGAGATTGCTCAGGGCCGGGATCGTTCCGCTGGTTATTATTTTTGCCATGACGGGACTTTTTTTAATGGGGATCACCAGTCTCGTTCAATGCTCGGCAGCCGGTGCGACCGCAACGACCCTTGCCGCTCTCCTCAAGGGCCGTTTAAATAAAAAGGTGCTGGATGAGACCTTAAAGAATACGCTGAGCGTCAGTTGCATGTTCATGTGGGTGATTCTGGCCGCCCTTTGCTTTGGCGCTGTTTTTGACGGTCTCGGCGCCGTGCATGCAATCAAATCGCTATTTATTGAAAGGTGGGGTCTCAGCCCGTTTGGGGTACTCGTGATGATGCAGTTGTCCTACATCCTGATGGGCATGTTTTTGGACGATACGGCCATGCTGATCATTGTTGCGCCGCTGTATGTTCCCCTGATCATCAGTCTGGGTTATAACCCGGTCTGGTACGGTGTTCTCTATACGATAACTTGCCAGATTGCTTACATGACGCCACCCTTTGGCTATAATCTGTTTCTGATGAAGGCCATGGCTCCCAAAGAGGTGTCGCTGGCGGATATCTACCGCTCGATCATTCCCTTTGTGCTGGTTATGATGGTGGGCTTAATCATTGTCATGCTGTTTCCCGGAATAGCCCTGTGGCTGCCCGATTTATATTTCGGGAGATAGGGGTCGCGGGTATTGGGCCTTTAGGTGCCGTTTTCTGACGACAGGGTGTCAGAAAATGAAGGTTTCAGGCTTCAGCCCAGCCGCCGGCTAAAAAAACGGCCGGTCTAATCGAAAAAGAAACTTTGTAGATTCATATTAGTTAATATAGGCTGTGGGAGCGGCTTTCCAGCCGCGATTAACTCGGTCTGACATATATGCAGAAATAAAGTTTCATACTAAGGTAGTCATGTGTCAGGGAAGGGAAATGTTGGATAATGACACCTGACACCTGAAACCTATATAAATTATCAGTATGCTTGGAGCCCTTCAGAGGCCGCTTTTTCAGAGTGTAGTCTCGAAAAAAGCTTGGTTTGTTTTAATCCGTATGCAAAAAGGTTATGGAAATGAATCTACCGAACATTCAAATCAAAAAAATACTGTATGCCACCGACTTGTCGGAAACCGCCGTTCATTCCTTTGCCTATGCCGTCAGCCTGGCCAATATGTATGACGCCGGCATCACGATCCTGCATGTGTTGGCTGAAATCCCCGGGGAGGAATTTATAACCAACATGATCGATTCCGGCACCTGGAATGAGATTAAAGCGCGACATTATTCCGAAGCGCGGGATCAACTGATCGGTAAGAAAAGGGATAATGTCGCTATAAAAGAAGTTCTGCAGGCATTTTCCGAGGAGGCCAAGGCCGATGGGGAAGACCAGGCCTTTGTCACCGATGAAATTTTAATCAAAAACGGAGACCCTGCTGAAATTATAATCGAAACAGCCAAAGAACAGAATTGTGATCTCATCGTTATGGGTACCCACGGCCACGGCGCGATCACCGATGTCCTGATCGGCAGTACTGCCAAAAGGGTGGTCAGACAATCCACGATTCCGGTTTTGGTCATTCGATTGCCCTGAGCACTCCCTTTGACCCGACTTCCAGCCGGGCCGGGAGTCTTTGCGCGTATCTCCCGCAAAACTTTTTATTGAAAATTCCAAAAGTTCAGACTCAAACAATTTGGATGGAATATTCCTTGACTTCTTATGTGATTCTGTTAAGAATTTCATTCGAGCCTATAAAAAACGCAATCGTACCTTAACCCTTGAGCCAGTTTCAAAACTACCCCCTCTGATCGATTTCTGTGTCAGGCTCAAATTTTAATCTAATGATATCATATGAAAAAATTTTGAAAGCAGGAAGAATTTTAACTTCCCGTGCCCATGAATACTGCAGATATGAACCCGGCTATTTATTTGAAACTGAGTGAATGAGTCTGTGATTTTATAATTTTGTTTGAAATATTGGCTAAAATATAATACAAATACCGATTCTGTACCTCGGCACCAGTAATTAAACTTCTCGGAATTTCTATAATTCCAACATTCCAATTCCAATTGGGGCGAAGCCCCTAACTTGAAGCTCCGGAGAAACTACTCTGGAGCTTTTATTTTTCTTGAAAGAAACTTTTGAATGCTTACCGTATTAGACGATTCATTGGATATTAACAAATTGGACATCCTCTGTGTTGAATTGCGCAAGGGATGATGTATTTAGGAAAGAAGATCTTTTCATGCAGGTAAAAGACCGCTTTTTTGAAGCGTTGAGCAACCAGATCGAGGGGGACGTCCTGGACAGTGACTTGAGCCGTTCCCTTTACAGCAGCGGCGCCTCGCTTTATCGGATAAAACCGCGGGCAATTGTCCAGCCCCGATCAACGAATGACCTTGTCGCAACCATCAGATTCGCCCGGGAGCATAAGATCCCCATTACCGCCCGCGGAGGAGGCACGAGCCGGACGGGCAACGAGCTTGGAGAGGGAATCGTGATCGATTTCAGCAAGTACCTCAACCAGGTCATTGATTTCAGGGCAGAAGAGCAATGGGTGAGGGTACAGCCCGGTATCGTGCTGGCGGAGCTCAACCGGTATCTGAAGCCGTATGAACTCTATTTTCCGATAGACCCGTCAACAAAGGATTCCGCCACGCTCGGTGGGATGATTGCCAATAATTCCAGCGGTCCCCATGCTATCAAATTCGGGACGACCCGGTCCCAGGTCAGCTCGCTGGAACTTGTTCTTACCAACGGGGAAATAGTGCAGACGGGACCAAGAGCGCTGCCTGCAGGCGCCGGCAACACATGCGGGGCGCCGCAGACACTTGAGGACCGCTTGTACCGGAATATTCCTGTTATCCTGAATAATTATAGCAAATATATGGAACCGGAGCGGCCCTTTACCACAAAGAATTCATGTGGTTATCACGTCTGGGACCTGATGGCGGATGGCTTCATTGATCTCACCCCGATGCTGGTGGGCTCCGAGGGGACGCTCGCCTTGGTTTCCGAGGCCACCCTGCGCCTGACGCCGGTCCCGAAGGAGATCCTGAGCGGCTTTGTCTATTTCGATGATCTTGGCAAGGTGGGTGAGGCCACTCAGCAGATTCTCGAAAAGGGGCCCTCGATGATTGAGATTATGGAAAAGCATATCCTCGATCTAGCCCGGGAGCAGAAGCCTGAGCTGTCAGAATATTTTCCGGAAAACACCGAGGCCACCCTCTTTATCGAATTCCAGGAAGACAGCGATGAAAAACTCCTGGACAAATTCGACTCGGTAAGAAAATGCCTGCTTGAGGATAACGATCTGGCGGTGAGCGTCGTTCAGGCCAGAAATAAGGAGGACATGGCAAACTTCACCAAGGTCCGTTCCATCTCCGGTCCAATTCTCAACAGAATGAAAGGCTCCCGGCGGCCCATCGCTTTCATAGAGGATGCGGCGGTCCATGTTAGCCGGCTGCCGGAATATATCAGCGGCCTGCGCGGCCTCTTTGACAAATTCAATCTACAAGCGGCTATCTATGGGCATGCAGGTGACGGTAATCTGCATACTATGGCGATACTGGACCTGAGGCAGCCGGAAGATGTCAAAACCATGCTGGATCTTGCAGACGCGGTGTTCGACCTTGTTTTGAGCCTGAACGGGACGGTCAGCGGAGAACATGCCGACGGCAGACTGCGGACTCAGTATGTGGCGCGCCAGTATCCCAACCTTTATCACGCGATGCTGGAGATCAAGGCGCTGTTCGATCCGTATGGCACCATGAACCCGGGCGTCATCATAGCGGAAAACGATGATCTTCTTGGAAAGAACCTTAAATATGGGCCGGATTTTACCATCGTCCGGACCGGCACCTCATTTGACGCGACCAGTCTGCAGGAGCAAATCACGAACTGCTCTGGATGTGCCAGCTGCCGATCCTATTGTCCGATGGCCAGCAGTAACCTGGAGGAATGGGCCAAGGGCAGGGGAAAGGTGAACCTGTGCCGGGAGCTGATGTCCGGCAAACTTGATCCGGGAATCCTGGAGGACCCCGCATTCAAGAAAATCATCGATTCATGCATCAACTGCAAGCGGTGTTTGACAGAGTGTCCCTCCGGTGTCGACGTGCCCTGGCTGTCAGTGGCCGGTCGATCCGATGTTGTTCGCAGAAAGGGGGAGGATTTCTCAAGCCGTGTATTGACCGATACCGCAACGTTGTGCAGACAGGGCAGCATATTTGCGCCGGTTGCGAATCTTGCCACGTCGCTTGCCCCGGTACGCTGGGGGCTGCAGAAGGCAATCGGCCTGGAAGCCACAAGGTATCTGCCCCAGTTTCGCAATCGCACGCTCAGAAAAATACTCGAGGAGCGCAAACACCATGATACAACCCGCGAAGTGGTGTTTTTCCTCGGATGTTTTGCCAACTACAACGATCCTGAAGGAGAAGGGCTGGCGGTCGTTGAGGTTCTGGAACACAATGGCATCAGGGTGATCCTGCCGGAGTTCAAGTGCTGTGGCATCGCTAGAATAAGCGCCGGCGGTCAAGATAAAATCCGGGGTGACATCAACTATAACATCGCTCTGCTGTCAGAATACACGGCCCAGGGCATTCCGATCGTCTTTAGTGAGCCGAGCTGCGCACTGGCGGTGAAGTGCGAATACCCGAGGATTGTAGCGTCTGAGGAAGCCAGGCTGGTCGCTGACAATTGTTACGACATCCATCAATACCTGATGGAAATGCATGCCCACGGCGAACTGAAAACGGATTTCAACCGGCTGAACATGATGGTCGGCTATCATGCGCCGTGCCACTTGAAAACACTTGGCGTGACGAGTGAGCCGGTCGAGCTGATGCAGCTCATACCCGGTCTAAAGGTCCAGCAGTATTCGGACAAGTGCTGCGGTATGGGCGGCACCTACGGACTGAAGTCGAAAAACTATGATCTGTCCATGAAAATTGGACAACGGCTATTTGACGAGATCGCTTCATCGGATGCAGACCAGCTCATAACGGGCTGTGGTGCCTGCGGCATGCAGATCCGCCAGGGGACCATGCGCGAGTCCATACATCCAATTAAGTTGCTGGCGAAGGCATACCAGAAGGAAACGGCGACAAGCGCAGCAGCCTGACGCGCCTTGAGCTCATGGCCTAGCGGGCAAAATCACTTGCTGACTGATAATTTCACATACTATACCGAAATCGAACCGTGAATTATGATTAGGAGTATACCATGGCAAAATTGATTGGTCTATTAACTGCTGGAGGTGACAGCCCCGGTTTAAATGCGGCGATTCGGGGGATCGGTAAAGCTGCTTTAGGATCCTATGGGATGAAAGTCATCGGTTTCCACGATGGGTTTCGGGGATTGATGGAAAACCGGAGTATTCAAATGAAAAGTATCTCATTTTCAGGCATTCTTACCCGGGGAGGCACGATATTGGGTACCAGCCGTGAGAAACCCCATCGTATGCCTGTGGGCAACAAAGTAATGGATATGACCAAGGTGCTGATTGAAAATTATCACAAGAGTCGTTTAGATGCCCTTGTTTGCCTGGGTGGCGGAGGCACCCAGAAAAATGCTTACCGTTTGATGGAAAATGGATTGAATATTATTACGCTCCCTAAAACCATTGATAACGATGTATATGGAACAGATGTAACCTTCGGTTTTGATACGGCACTGGGCATCGCAACTGAGGCCATCGATCGCCTGCACAGCACGGCTCATAGCCATCATCGAATTATTGTGGTGGAAACCATGGGGCACAAGACGGGCTGGCTTGCTCTGGGTGCCGGTATAGCGGGCGGCGCCGATGTCATCTTAATCCCTGAGATTCCATATGATGTTGAAAAAATTTCGGAAGCCATCCTTAGAAGGCGACACGAGGGAAAAAATTTTAGCATTGTGGCTGTAGCCGAAGGCGCAATGTCCAAAAAAAATGCTGCTGCGCTGCAAAAGGTCGTGGAAAGAAAGAAGCATTCCAAATCCCAGAAAGAAAAAATAAAGCTGAAAACAGAATTGAAACAAATCGAATCTCG
This sequence comes from Desulfobacterales bacterium, assembly GCA_049698595.1. GTDB lineage: Bacteria > Desulfobacterota > Desulfobacteria > Desulfobacterales > JAFDCJ01 > JAFDCJ01. Next base: position 9,933 of record JBAVYC010000571.1, read on the forward strand.
ATATTCTGACAATACTTTTCAACTTTCACGACAACTCGAAAAACTGACCGGCTTGGAATCCCGGGTATCCATTTTAGGCTATGTGCAACGCGGCGGCACACCATCGGTTGCGGACCGTTTATTGGCAACCCGCATGGGCACCGCTTGTGCCGATCTGGTCAATAAAGGGGTGTATGGCGTCATGGTGGCGTCAAAGGGCGACAATACTACTGAACCTGTTCCTTTGAAGAAAATCGTCGGGAAACGCAAAACCGTGCCCTTGGACCACCCCTGGATCGACTGCGCTCGAAAAGTTGAGACAAATTTGGGCGACTAGTTTAACGCGCTGCTATGAATCCTTCAATGTAGTCGATTTGCTTAATCAAGCTGGGTTTTTTAAATTCTGGCAAACGGTCGGGCAGGTTGAGAATCAGTGCTCTGAGCTCATACCCCCAGCTCTCCTGGTGGTCGCTGATTGTTTAGCAGATATCCAAATCCATTGCTTCAAATTCCAGTTCTGTCAGCATGGAGGCCTCCTTATTAATCGATGATAGTGAGCTCCGGGGAACAACGTACAGATAGGTATTGCGCACCGGATTCTGTAATAACGATATTTTCTTCATGGACCATGGATTTACCAGGCGCATACATCATGCCGGGTTCAAGCGTGAGCACCATGCCCGGAACCAATGGTGTATTATCAAATGCTGTGTTGGAAGGCCATTCGGTCAATTGCATTCCAAGTCCGTGGCCAAGACGGCCAACGTCATTTCCTATGGCGCCAGCTGCTTCCATAAC
>JBAVYC010000572.1:0-1870 GCA_049698595.1 Desulfobacterales bacterium
CGACAGGAAAGGCATTGCACCGTTGTTTACGAGTCTCGAGTCGGCCTTTCGTTGGAATCCTATGGCCGGTTAAATTTGGTGGGCAGGTCATTTTTGATGTCGGACAAAGCCACATGCCGAATTCCCAACCACAGACCAGTGGGCATTTCCAATTAATTAAGCCCTCGAATCTCAAGTCAATTGCACAGATATATAAATTTTCGCCCCTTCCTCATTCACTATTGCCTTTTCGGGTCATTTCTGCTTTATTACAATCGATTTGAGTGATTTCTTTTTCCGGATCCAGCTTTTAACTATCCCGCTACATCGGAGCAGACCATAGTCAGATATTCAAGGTTCTGCCGATTTGGGATGCTAAAATTCACAATCAATTTAGTATGGATAGATCGGCTAAAATAATCGTTGCCTTAGTAGTGATTCTAGCGAGTGCCTTTTTCATTTACAGCAAGTTTGCCGGCTGGCATGCGGGCAAACTTGAAACAACCGTCAAGCAGGAGAGGAAGATCTGGCAGGACAAAACGGATCAAATGAAGCAGGAGATCACCACTCTCCAACAAGAACTGGCGCTGGCCAAAAGGCAAAACGTCTCGCAAGACAAATTGGCAGAGGTTTTCGGAAAAGAACAACCGGAAGCTGAAGCAGAAACTCAGCAATTGGAAGGAAAAATTTCTGAGGGCCAAACGCAGCCGGACTTTGCTGAGGTTGAAGGCCACATTACGGCATTCTTCAGCTATATGGATGACCAAGAATATGTTCAATCGTACAAATTTAAAAAGGGCACCTATCACCAGTATCAAATTGCCATTAAAAAATTATCGTCAACACCGCCGATAATCGCCGGTGAAATGTCCTCGCTTTATAATATCGTTCGCAATGTGGCCCATTTTTATCGGGTCATGGGTAAAACCAGAGTTCTTCTCATCAAACAAATGCTGCAAAACGAGTCTGAAGTAATTGAGTCGGTCATGAGAACTTTCTTTGTTTGGTTTACCATGGACGACGAGGGGCAATCCAAGTTGCAGGGCCGCCCTTCAATAGAAAACATGTATGAATACGCAGGCTTTATTTTGAATACCTTGGGAGGAAGAAGTTATTTATTGAGGAGAGATCCAAAGATAAGAATCTTAACGACATACTACTGTGTCCTTATTCTGGACAAAGCCAACGATGAAGAGCTAAATTCAAAAGGTATCGATATCAGACCATATATAGGATCTTCTTTGATGGAAATCGAAAATCAAACCGGTTTAGTCCATCAAAAAGAATACCTTACAAAACTCAGCGAGCTAAAAGTTAAGTACCATCCTTATTGACCCTGATGTTGCGATAAGCGGCGGCTAAACGACCTGGCATGGGGGTGCCGTCAAAATTCGATCCAGGAAGATGCAATGGAAAGATTCAAGCAAATTGTTTATGGTTTGGTCTTCATGTTTATCAGCACCGGTGTTTTACAAGGGGCAGATTTGCAGGAAGGTTTTTGGGGAGCTAACTGGGGGACCCACATCTCGAAATTTAAGGGCTTAAGGAAAGTTTCCCAGAAGGGAGATGTCAGCTATTATAGAGATCCGCAGAAATCTTACACCATATTTGGCGTCGATAGCGCCAATGTAATTTTTGGTTTTTTCAAGGATAAATTCTTTGCTGCCTATATAGCGGTAGAATCAATTAGTACGTTCAGCCGGGCCAAAGACCATCTAACTGAAAAATTTGGATCGCCCATAACTATACTGAAGACCCAAAGTCAGCAAACGATTTCCATGTGGAAACAAGAAAACATCAAGATAAAGCTAAAGCTTTTTGAAAAAGAAGGTAAAATGAAATTGGCGTTTTATTACAGTCCGCTTGCCACGGAAGTTAACGCAACGCAACG
>JBAVYC010000573.1:0-1647 GCA_049698595.1 Desulfobacterales bacterium
TTAAATCAGTTGTTAAGCCGCTATAATCAGCCGCTGGGGCAGATGACATCCAAAGAAAAAAACGCCCTGATCCGAAACCTGGGCCATCGCGTGCTAAACGCCATCAACCGCGTAACAGTGGTAACCCCGCATGCGGTGGTTGCCAGTGCGATACTCAATTCTCCTAAAGAAACATTTTCGTTTAGCGAATTGCTTGATGTGAATGCCATCTACCTGAAATACCTTGCGGTCCAGAAGGCCAAACTGGCCGACACCCTCGTTTCCGATAGACTGCGGGCCTTTGAACAGGTGCTCGATTTATATACCCAGAGAAAATTCATCGAAAAAATCGACAAGGATAAAAAGGCAAAAGATGTTGAACAACATTTTTTAATCAATGAGGACAGAAGGCTTCACCTGGAATATTACAAAAATAATTGTATAGCGTTCTTCATTCCAGCGGCATACACAGCTATGGCAATCCTTCAGAAAGATACTTTCCGGTTTTCCGCCCCCGAACTGCATGCAGGATATGCATTTTGGCAGGATTTCTTTAAATATGAATTCGCCTATGATGTCGACAGCAGCCCGGGACTTAATATCCGCAAAACCATCAAAGCCTTCATTGACGATGCCGTTGTGATTCCCCATCAAACCCTGCCCGACACTTATGATGTCACCCCGACGGGCTTTCGCAAACTAAAGCTGTTTGCCTTTTTCCTTAAAACATTTTTAGAGTCATACTGGATCGTACTCAACTACTTCATGCGCAACCCGCAAAAATCCGCAAAGTCCAAAGATCACCTCAAAAAAATAACCAACAGGGGAGATCGCATGTATAAGCGCAAAGAAATCGAGCGTAAAGAAGCCTTGTCCAAAGTCAGCTATCAAAATGCCGTTGAACTATTCTCCAGCCGGGGAATAAAAGGGACCGAAGATACCGAAAAAATAAAGATTTATGCCGGTGCCATCCAAGGTGCACTGCAACATTTACAGCCATGAAAGCAATGATCCTGGCCGCCGGTTATGGAACCCGTTTGCGGCCCTATACCGACCATACACCAAAACCCTTGTTTTCCATCGCCGGGCGTCCCCTGCTGGATGGCATCATCGACCGACTTCAAAAAGCCGGCTGCAAGGCCGTCATCATAAACACCCATCATTTGCATCACAAAATCGAAGCGTTTCTCGCGGCACAAAATTACCGCCTTGAGGTAAATACACGCTTTGAACCGCAAATTCTCGGCACCGGTGGTGCCATAAAAAATGTAGCTGATTTCTGGGATAATCAGCCTTTTATGGTGATCAATGCCGACATCGTTGCCGATATTGACTTGGCAGAAGTTTATCAGGCGCATTGCCGCCATCATCCGCCGGCAACGCTGGTGCTCTGTGATGATCCGGCCTTTAACAGCGTTGCCGTCAAACAAAACAAATGGATTTCAGGATTTTATGATCGTGCCGATGACTCCCGGCAGCCGCCGGACGACCTGCTGACGTTTACCGGTATCCAGGTATTGGAACCTCAAATCCTGGATTATATCCCGGAAAACCGTTTTTACAGCAGTATCGATGCGTTTAAACAAATCCTGACCGCCGGTAAAAAGCTCGGGGCATTTATTGCACCCCGAAACTGCTGGCAGGATATCGGGACACCGGAAAATTATC
>JBAVYC010000574.1:0-1530 GCA_049698595.1 Desulfobacterales bacterium
AAACCGAACTCAGCTTATTGCAGCAGTTCAAAGAAAGACGTCTGGCTGGCATTATATTAACCGGCTTTGTGGTCGGCCAGAAGGATCTGATAAAAGAGCTGGTCAAAGGCGGTATGCCCTGCGTGGTCATTTGGGACAAATTGGACGACTCGGATTTAAGTTATGTAGGATTCGACAACTTTAAAGCAACCTATCGGATCACAGAGTATTTAATCAGTCTCCGGCACCGGCATATTGGCCTAATCGTCGGGCCCTATACAAAAGTCGAAAGGGTAAAAAGGCGATTGGAAGGTTTTAAAGCCGCTCTTACAGCCCATGGGCTCAAATTTGATCCGGAACTGGTTATCGAGAAGGAACCGACCCTTATCGATGGCAAAGAGGCAATGAGCAGACTGCTTTCGTTACCGGTCAGACCGACCGCCGTGCTTGCCGCCAGCGATACGCTGGCAGTGGGTGCTCTGGCTGCAGCCCGGGACATGAATGTGCGTGTACCGGAGGATATCTCTATCGCCGGCTTTGACGATATCGAGGTCGCTGCATACTGCAATCCGCCGCTGACGACGGTGAGAGTGCCGGCTTATGAAATCGGGCAGATTGCCTTTAAAATCCTTCTTGGCATGATCAACGGCAACAGCGATCAGTTACAACAATATTGCCTGGACACGAGTGTTATCATCAGGGGATCATGTCGTGAATTGGATAACGATGTAATTAGCAAATCTTAGATTCAGTTGCGCATTGTTGAATGACAACACAATGAACCGCCCGGACGCACCGAAACGTTTCGCCTTGTGAGACTTTCGGCCGGCAGCTGGTTGGGAGACGAAAAAATGAAAAATATCGGTATTATCGGCACTGGCGTCATGGGACTTACCGTTGCTGAAAAAATCATCGCTGCCGGCCTCAACGTGACGGTCTACGACGTCTTTGCGGAAGCAGCCAGCAGGGCCGGGAATCTTGGAGCACATGTCGCTCAAACCCCAAAGGAGGTTGCCCAAAAGTCAGATTTAGTTCTTCTGTTCTTACCCGGGCCGGTTGAAGTGGCCGATTGTATTACTTCAGCCGACGGGTTGTTGAATGCCATTCAGCCCGGCACCACCATCGTTGACATGAGCACATCCGACCCTGGTGTTTCCGAAAAAATGGCCAGCCTGTCAGAGCAAAACGGAGTTGATTTTCTGGACGCCCCGGTCCTTGGTCGTCCAATCACTGTGGGGCAGTGGGCCCTGCCTGTTGGCGGCAAGCAGGAGGTGATCGAACGCTGTGAACCGGTGTTTAAGATTTTTGCCGCCCACATTTTCCATGCGGGCCCGGCCGGCGCCGGGCACAAAATCAAATTGTTAAATCAATTAATGTTCGGTGCTATAAACGCCATGACAGCGGAAATGATGGCCATCGCGGAGAAAATCGGAATTGAACCTGGCCGGCTATTTGAAATTATTATGGCCAGCAAGGCCGGGACGGTGAGCAATCTTTTCAAAGAACTGGGGAAACGGGTTGCTGATGATAATTACGAGGATCCGACATTCA
>JBAVYC010000575.1:0-3068 GCA_049698595.1 Desulfobacterales bacterium
CTGTTCGTCTGGGCATATCTGCAACGGTATACGTTCTTAGCAATTCTATGAAATCGATACCTGAAGGATATGAGGGAAAAGTTGAGCGGATCAAAAGCTCCCTTTTAGAAAAATTTTCAATTCTACCTGCCAATTATTTTTCTTTATTCAGCCTCCCTTGACAACAGATACTTTCTCACCAATATTCATAGGGGAAAAAAGTTAAGGCCCGGGTTCAAAAACCGGCACTGATGTTTTTTCGTGGATTTACTCTGTTAATTTCTAATTGAATTGGATGCGAATAACATGGCCAGCGATATTATTTTTTCACCGTTTAAATTAAATTCCTTCACTTTGAAAAATCGAATCGGGGTTGCGCCCATGACGAGGATGTCATCACCGGGTGACAGCATTCCGCGCAAGGATGTGCTGGATTTTTTGGTACGGCGGGCTGAAAACGGCGCCGCCGTTGTTTATACCGAAGCGATTGTGACCGACTATGAGAGTGCCCAGGGTTATCCGGGACAGGCGCGTCTTATTAGCCAGCGCCAAATTGAGGCCTGGAAGCCGGTTGTCGCAGCCATCCGGCAAGAAGGTGCCGTCTCTATCATGCAGATGTTTCATTGTGGGCGCATGGCCTGGCCGGAAATTAATCCTGCCAAGCGCGTCATCGCGCCAAGTGCGATTAGCCCCAAGCAGAAAAACCCCTTAACCGGCGAACCCTATCCGGTTCCGGATGAGATGAGCATCTTTGACATCCAGCATGTGATAACCGGCTTCGTGGAAACTGCCAGAGGCGCCATTGCGGCAGGTTTTGACGGCATCGAGGTCCACGGTGCCCATGGATATTTGATAAACAGTTTCCTGTCTTCTTATTCAAACCGGAGAAAAGATGAATACGGCGGCTCGGTTGAGAATCGCTACCGTTTTGCCCATGAGATCATCCAGGCCGTGCGCCAGGTCGTTCCGCCGGACCGTTTGCTGATCTTCAGGATCTCCAACTGGGGTGTCGCCGACATGGAGGTATCCCTCTTTGATGACAAGCCGGAATGGCAGCAGATCATAAAGATGTTGTCAAAGGAGCCCATCGATGCCATTTCAGTTTCCACCTATGACTACAGCGCCAAAGCGTTTGGTACGGACCAAACCATGGCCCGAATCACACGAGAAGCGACTGATTTACCCCTGATGATATGCGGCCAGATTTATGATCGTGCAACTGCAGAGGATGCGCTAAAGGATGCCGATATAATTCTCAGCGCCAAATCGATTTTATTAAATCCCAACTGGGTTGACGATATTCGCCGGAGCAAAGAACTTCCCCTGTATAAATCCGAAGACGCCAATGTCGCCTACACCGATGAGCCCCTTCCTTAACCCGAGGGATGAAGGGGCATTTATCTGGATGCCTTTCAGGGCAGGTAGTCTTCCCGCACCGGAGAAAAGACCTCGATTATCACCGAATCCTCCAGTGCATCCGCAGAATGCTCGATGTCGCCCGGTATGCACCAGCTGTCACCGCTTTCCACGTCCATTGTTTCATTTTCGACCTTGAACCTGAGTTTGCCGGATACCATAAACCCGGTCTGCTCGTGGGGATGGGAGTGAAGTGGAATCACGGATCCTCTGGCGATACTGAATTGGGCCATCAATGTTTTTTCGCCATGCACCAGGGTGCTCATATAAGCACCTTCCATAAGCTGCCGCTTGTCTGCGGCCCCTTTTTTACGAAACATGTCTTCGATCCTCCTGTTTATTTTGTCGCGGAACATGACACTATAGAAGGCCGCCATACTTCCCACCATCAATCAGCAAATTTTGCCCGGTGATGTACCGGGCCCGGGTACCGGCCAAGAATGCAGCCGCAGCGCCGAAATCAGCCGGATCCCCTATCGTCTTGCACGGGATAGAATCGATCATCTTCTGGTAGACTTCCTCCTCTGGCTTGTTCTCGCGTGCGGCCGTGTCCTTTACCAGTTGGTCGATTCGCGCTGTTTTATGGACTCCCGGGAGCAGGGCATTGACGGTGATGCCAAACGGTGCCAGTTCTGTTGCAATGGTTTTTAGAAAACCCGTCAGCCCTGCCCGAGCCATATTGGACAGCAGCAGGGTGGCGATAGGCTCCTTAACTGAAATCGAGGTGACGGCAATAATTCGACCCCAACCTGCGGCCTTCATCGCCGGGACGACACCGTGAATCAGATTCACAGCACTCATCAGATTGAGATTTATTGCCTTCTCGTATTCCTCCAGGGCAGTGCTGGCAAAGGTTCCCGGCGGTGGACCACCGGCATTGGTTACCAGAATTTCCGGATTTCCCAGAGACTGTCTGACAGCCTCAAGTAGGCGGCCAACTTCTTCAGCACGGCCGACATCAGCCCCGAAACCCAAAACTTCAGCCTTGCTTTGGTTGGCAATTTCTTTGGCCGCCTGTTTCGCGGCCGTCTCATCGCGTGAGCAGATCGCAACCCGACATTTGTCAGCCGCCAGCTGTTCCGCGCACCCACGTCCCAGGCCCCGGCTTGCCGCAGTGACCAGGGCAATTTTTCCCTTTATGCCAAGATCCATATTACACCTCCTTTAACTTATAAAAAGACTTGAACCGAGTGAGGCCGTCCATCATACCTGCTTCTTCTATTTCCAATGGCAAAGATAGGATGAACTCCCTCATCATCCAGACCACAAAAGGCAAATTGAAAGTTGTGTGCGCAATGATTAAACCAGATCGCGTGTCAAGCAGCTCAAAGTGTTTCATAATCAAGAATATGGGAATCACCGCTGCGAAAGGTGGAAGCATTCTGATAAGAAGGATAAATAGGGAAATTTTATTCGCATGCTTAAATTGGAATCTGGCGAGGGAATAGGCCGCCAACGAACCGAAGACCATAGAAATCAGTGTCGTACCGAACGCAACAACAATACTATTGAACAGATAATAGAAAATTGGTTTTTGGGTGAATATATCTGTCCAATTATTGATAGTCGGTGTAAAACTGAATAACTTTGGGGGGATGGCGTATGCATCCAGAGATGATTTAATGGAGGTGATAAACATATAAAAAATGGGGAAAAGAAAAAAGAGGGTAGCC
>JBAVYC010000576.1:0-1595 GCA_049698595.1 Desulfobacterales bacterium
TATCAGTCTTATCCTTCAGCACAATACCCGCGATGAGGAAGAGAAGCAGGGAACTGCCGTGAAGATGACCATGTGGAATTTAATGCTTGAGGAGGAGCGGTGTTTCGAGCAAAAACATCCAGAAACATCGGGTCCGCCAAATTTCAAATATAAAGACCCGGACAGCGTCAATTGGAGGCCGTTGATACCCAGATAATTTGCATTCGAACACTGAGAAATACTGCTCGAAACCTATATATACCATCCAGACATCATTTTAATTGTGGAAGGTTTTGTTTAATATGCAGGATGTCGGTTTTTTGCTGGAATCGCTGGCGGGACTGGGAAACTACGGTGAGATCTGAATCTTATTCGATCTGATAGCGTTCGCGGGCCCGGTCCGCGATTCGATCAAGGTCGATATCCACATCTTTTTCAGGTGAGACCAGGTCCAATCGATATTTCAGGGAACGTTTACCGGGATTCGTAGGTCCATAGGTCCTTAGCAGCCCCAGTACGCTGATGCCGGCATGTTCAGCAAAAATGTGCTCCCTGCTGTAGTCTATTTTTTTTCGTTTCATTTCTCCACTTAGCTGGCTGTTCAGCATTTCAAAAGAGAAGGTGCTGAACTCTCCAAATTTGCCGAGCCCCAGTATACGGATCAATCCCGTCAAGCCGTTTTGGTTATAGCGCGTATCATGGCAAACCACCACATAAGGGGGATACAACACCGTACCGTCGGCCAATTCGCTGCGCTCTTGAGCCGCGTCAAGTCTGGCTGCAAAGGTTTCCAAGCGTTGCCGGGACAGACTGAATTCCGTCTTGCAATAGGCGAAGTACATGTGGGGATCGGTCAATCCGATGGAGGCACACGTGCTGATCCGTGTTCTGGAGCCGTAAGGCGTATCCATATAGGTCGGGCAATGGCTGCGGATAATATCGTTGGAGTCGATATCGATGGGGATCTTGCGGCCGATTTTCATTTTACGTTTGAAGGCCGCTGTTTTGAAAGTCAAGATGCGTCGGGCGGCCCGCGTGAAAAATCCGCTATCCAGGTTGACACTACTGGCCAGCCCATCCGGGAACAAAAGGGTGGCGTTGTCGTATTGCATGCTCGCACGGATCTTTTCCCGAAAAACGAGTTCATTCAGCGATCCCAAAGAATCATAGGAAATCTGCTTCTCGTCGACATCCTGATAAATCAGCCCGCCTGGAATGAAGATCGCCCCCTTGTTGTCCAGCTTGCCGGTGGCTCCCTCCTCATTGACTTCCGGCAACTGATCCTGCTGGAAAAAGGACAGCATCCGCCAGAGCGTATCTGTTCGGATCGCGATGAGTTCTTTGAGCAAGACGTTTCCTAAAATCTCTTTTTTCGGTGGCATAGTTTCCTTCCATTCATTATGTATTGTTTTTATTCCAATCACGAGACCGCAGTCGCTTTTGCGTCAGCCAGCCCCCTACCACCAAAACGAGGGCGATGCCGGCTGCGGCGGCAATGTTGGTTCAGTCTGGATTTTTACGGCGCGGATCCTTTAAGCGGTGATTCGGGGTGTCCCAGCGGTTGGCAGTTAAATCGATACCCCCGCAAAATACCACCGTATCATCGATTTTTTCAC
>JBAVYC010000577.1:0-1571 GCA_049698595.1 Desulfobacterales bacterium
TTCATTACCCATTTTATATCCTGCTTTTTTATGGACATCCCGTCGCCTTCAATTTCAATCAGTGATTCGGTGTCCGGAACCTGTTTAACAAGAACTACAATTTCCATTTCTTACTCCTTTCTCAGGTTAACAAATCATAAAGCGTAAAGGACACTTAAATTATATCGTTTTCCAGCCTGCTCGGACCCAAATTTAAACTACAAATCACAAGTACCAAATATCAAAAAAATCACAATGACAAAAATTCAAAATCCCAAACTTGTATGCTGCAATTTTGAATTCGATGATGACTTAAACTCATACTTGCAATGTTTTGGTCATTTGCTATTGGAATTTGATATTTATTTGTAATTTGGTCCTTGTATTTTGGGATTTTTTAACCGAACAGGAATCTAAAGATCCAAAGTTCTAAATGCCTATGCTATAGGCCCTGTGCGCCATGCTCCAGGCCCTATGCTCTATGCGTTTTACCGGTTGGCTTTGCGGATCCCCAGCTGATCCAGGGCAATAATCCATTTGCAAATATTGGCTGAACCTTCCACCATGGTATACGTAGGCGCATCTCTATAAAAACGGGCCACCGGGTATTCGGTGGAATACCCGTAGGCACCCAGAATCCGCATAGCATAGTTGGCGCATTTGGTAGCCACTTCACCCGCCAGATATTTAGCCTGGGCCACATCCAGTCCGTTGTTGAGTCTACCCTGATCCTTGCCCCAGGCCGCTTTGTAAACCACCAGCCGGGCGGCTTCCAGTTCCGCCGACATCTGGGCAATCATGTCCTGGTTCATTTGAAATTCACCGATCAGCTTGCCGAATTGTTTGCGCTCTTTACAATATTTGATGGTTTCATCCAAACAGGCCTGGGCCACCCCGATCCCGCCGGCGGCGGCTGAAAGCCGGGTCTGGTTCAGGGAGCCAAAAAGAATCTTGGCCCCATCCCCCGGATTTCCAAGAATGTTTTCCTTGGGAAGTTTTGTATCGGTAAGGTAAATTTCACCGGTGGGTGAGGAACGGGAACCCATTTTATCCAGGGCCGTTGTCCGGATATCATTGAAATTCTTTACTTCCACCACAAATGCCGAAAGCCCTTTCGCCCCTTTTGATCGATCGGTGTAGGCATAATAAATGATGGCGTCGGCCACATCGGCATTGGAAATCCAGGTTTTGGATCCGTTTAACAGCCAGTGATCCCCCTTGTCATCGGCCTTTGATTTGATGGCCATCACATCGGAACCCGCATCCGGTTCGGTCATGGCGAAAGCACCCACATATTCGGCCGTGACCAGTTTGGGAATATATTTTTCCTTGAGCTCATCGCTGCCATAGGTGAATATGGTGTAGGCACATCCCAGGGTCTGCATATTGATCTGAACCCTGAGGGAGCTCGAGGCCCGGGCAATTTCTTCGGTGACGATCATGGCCGCCAACCAGCCCATATCGGACCCACCATACTGCTCCGGAATAACCGTTCCAAACAATCCCAGCTCTCCCATGGGTTTGACGACTTCTTCGTAAGGGAAATAATGTTTCTCATCCCATTCGTCGGCAAAGGGCGCAATCTTTTCGCC
>JBAVYC010000578.1:0-4736 GCA_049698595.1 Desulfobacterales bacterium
CCCTGGCCGCTGTTGAAAAGGCCGGCACAACCAAAGCCGATACCTTGCAAAAAACCATCCGCGGGAACGCCTGGCCGGGTATCACCGGCGACATCAAATTCGATGAGCATGGTGACCGCAAACTGGCTCACATTGTCTGGGTCGTCAAAGACAACCAGTTTGTCCCGTTTTGGGACCCGTTGAGCGGCAAAGACCTGTAGAATAAAAACGGAAGGCAGAGGGCAGAAGACAGAATATTGAGGACAGTCTACAGAGGACAGGAGAATTCGGAAGGCGGAAAAAGGCTAAGCGCATAGTTCCAAATTCCAACTTCCGCATTCACAATTCCGAATTCAAATATCTGTCCTCCGTCATCTGACATCTTATTTCTGACTTCCGTCATCAGACATCTGACTTCTGTCACCTGACAACCGTTATCTGGCCTCTGCCATCCGTCATCCGGCATCTGTCCTCTGATATTTAAGAAAGGATTTCTGCCCACATGGATCTGTCCGCATTTTTATTACAGCAGTTCGTCAATGCCATTTTTCTTGGCAGCATCTACGCCCTGATCGCCCTGGGCTACACCATGGTTTACGGCATCATCGAATTGATCAATTTCGCCCATGGGGAGCTATTTACCGCCGGCGCCTTTATCGGTGTCATCGTTTTAACCGCTCTGCAGCAGATCGGCTTTGTGGAAACCCATTTCGTCCTCACCATGATTATTGTGTTCGGCATGGCCATGGCCTATGTGGCTGTTCTGGGAGTGGCCGTGGAACATGTGGCCTACAAGCCGCTGCGGGACTCCTCTCGTCTGGCCGCGCTTTTAAGCGCACTGGGCATGTCGATTTTTTTGTCCAACGGGATGATGCTCAGCCAGGGGGTTTCCGATCGACCCTATCCCCAGGTCTTCGGCGTCGACGCTATCGAAATCTTGGGCGCCAGGATTACCAATGGCCAGATATTCATCATTCTGCTGGCCGTCGCTTTGATGATCGCGCTGCAGCTGTTCGTTCACCGCACCCGTCTGGGCAAGGCCATGCGGGCGACGGCCCAAAATAAAACCATGGCCCGTATCCTGGGTATCGATATTGATCTGACCATCCGCATTACCTTTATGATCGGTCCGGCCCTGGGTGCGGCTGCCGGCGTGATGGTGGGGCTTTATTACGGTGCCGTGCGATTTGACATGGGATTTATTTTCATGATCAAGGCTTTTGCGGCCGCCATTTTAGGCGGCATCGGCTCCATTCCCGGTGCCATGGTCGGCGGGCTGATCATCGGCGGCATCGAAGTATTCTGGGCGGCATTTCTGCCCAGCGCCTGGAAGGATGTCACCACATTTACCGTCTTGATCCTGGTTCTCTATCTGAAGCCGAGCGGTTTGCTGGGTGAAGGTACTACAGAGGTGCGCGTCTGATGGTACGACAAGAACTCAAAAAAATCGTGGTGTATTCATTTTTTCTGGCCATCCTGCTGATCCCCATGCTCGGGTTCAAGACCACTGTATTTGAACCCGGCCGGGCATTTAAGACCCTCGGTGTTTTTGTGGCCATTCTGGTGATTAATTTTATCGTCAAGATGATCCGCAGCCGCCGCAAGCCCTCAGTTGTGAAGAAAGCGCCCCTCACCGAACGGATGGGGGAACAAATCAACCGGCTCCCTAAAATCTACACCATCGGCGGATTGATTGCCCTGGCCGTTATTTACCCCCTGTTGGCTGACAACTATATGATCGATGTGGCCATCACCTGCCTGATCTATGTCTGCCTGGGGCTGGGGTTGAACATCGTGGTGGGCCTGTGCGGACTGCTGGACTTGGGGTATATCGCCTTTTATGCCGTCGGGGCCTATACCTATTCTCTGCTGAATCTTACCTTCGGGCTGTCCTTTTGGGCCGCCCTGCCCATCGGTGTGGTGCTGGGCATGATTGTCGGCTGTATCATCGGCTATCCGACCTTGAAAATGCGCGGTGACTATCTGGCCATTGTTACCCTGGGCTTTGGTGAGATTGTTCGTCTGGTACTCAACAACTGGGATTCTCTCACTGCCGGCCCCAACGGCCTTTTCGGCATGAAACGACCCGCTTTGTATTATCCCAGCTTTGCCGAAGATGGTTTCGCCTGGGCAACTTATTATTTAAAATCCTTGCCGGCCTTGTATTATCTAATATTTATCATTGCCATTCTGATCATCATCGGGGTCCGGCGACTGGACAATTCCCGGATCGGTCGCGCCTGGATCGCTATTCGTGAGGATGAAGTGGCGGCCGAATTGTCCGGGGTGCCGACCACCTGGATCAAACTGTTGGCCTATGCCCTGGGTGCTGCCTTTGCCTCGGTGGCCGGTGCTTTTTTTGCAGCCAAGTTAAGTTACACCAACCCGAATTTTTTCCTGTTCATGGAATCGTGCATTGTTCTTTGTATCGTTGTGCTCGGCGGCGTCGGCTCCATTCCCGGCATCATTGTCGCCGGCTTTGTACTCATTGCGGCCCCGGAAATTTTCCGACAGTTGGAAGGCTATCGCATGCTGGCCTTTGGTGCGATTATGACCATTATGATGATCATAAAGCCCGAAGGTTTGATTCCGGCTTCACGTCGCAGGCGTGAGTTGCATGAAACCCATGAGGAAAACCCCACGGATTAACTATATGTCGAACCCGCAGCCGATTTTAGAACTGTCCAATGTACATACGTATTACGGTAACATTCACGCGCTAAAGGGAGTTTCCTGCGCCATCCTGCCGGGTGAAATTGCCTGTCTGATCGGAGCCAACGGCGCCGGCAAGTCAACGACACTGATGACGATATTCGGCGTGGAACGGGCCGCTCAGGGGGAAATTCAGTTCAAGGGCAAGCCGATCCACCACTTGAGACCTGAACAGGTAGCCGCCCGAGGCGTGTCGCAGTCTCCGGAGGGGCGCCAGATCTTTCCCAAAATGAGCACCCTGGAAAACCTTGAGATGGGGGCTTTTTTGCGCAAGGATAAAGCCGAGGTCGCCAACGACCTGGAGGGCGTGTTCGAACTCTTTCCGATTTTAAAAGATCGGGTCGATCAACTGGGCGGTACGCTGAGCGGCGGCGAACAGCAAATGCTGGCCATCGGTCGGGCGCTGATGTCAAAACCGGAACTATTGCTGCTGGATGAGCCTTCGCTGGGTTTGGCACCCAAACTGGTGGAAAAGATATTCGAAACTATTTTAAAAATAAACAAAAGCGGTGTCACAATTTTTCTGGTCGAGCAAAACGCGCACATGGCCCTGACCGTTTCGGGCACCGGATACGTCATGGAGACCGGCCGTATCGTTTTAACCGATAAAGCGTCGGCCCTGCTCGAAAACGAGCAGGTCAAAAAGGCATATCTGGGGGAATAGACAGAAGAATTCGGAAGCCGGAATGCGGAAGTATGGCCCATAGTGCTCCTAAATACCTTATATGAACTCTGATAGTCTCAGGCTTAGTTGCGTATCAATAAAGCTTTTGGGTTTGATCATCAATGAGAAGTAAGTCTTCAATGTCGGCAAAACGCTTCACGGTTCGATTGATATATGCTTTACGATCTTCAAGGTATTCTCCGATGGATTCCTTCCCCGCCGGACAAACGGCCATGCAACGATCGCATCGCGTCTGTGATCCCATGGCAAGGTTCTGCCACATAGAGATGGTTTCGTTGTCGCTGACCCGGCGGGCTTCCTTTTCCTCTTTGTAGGCGATTATCGTGGGGTGCGTGTCAAGATTCATCACAGTCCTCCAATTTGCATATGCAATTATTAGCCGGTCATACCTTTCAGCAAATACCTGTCACCGGATGCGCTGATTTTTTCCACCGTGGACTCTCCCAACACAGACGCTACTTTTTCCTAGGCCTTTTGCCAGTCAGGATAGATGCATTTTATTTTCTCGCGTCCCGGTGATCCGACCCGGATCAGCAGTACCTTACCTTCGCCGCTGGGTTCGATCTCTATCCAAAGCTTGGCCTTCAACCGGCTAATGGCCCTGCTGAAGGTCGACGCATCCATGTGCAGGACCCGACAGAGTTGTTGACTGGTCACCGGGCCATAGGCCGCCACTGCGGCAAGGATATTGAGTTGACTGGGCTCAGGGTGGTGAGCTGGTCGAACTATTTCGTATATTTTCGATATTCGGAAATTGATGAATTACATACCTGCAAATGCCAAAAGTAAATCCAATAACCTGATTTTGCCAAACAGGTTGCATATAAGGTCGATTTAAATTACACTGGTAATCTAATGTTCAATGATCTGATATGATTTTAAATTGTTATAGACCCATTTGATAGATGATAGATGACCTAACGGTTGGAAAGTCCATATATAGGTAACAGACTGGAGGTGCTAAATATGATAACACGCGAAGAAGCCATCAAACGTCTGGAAGACGTTGCCGGAGAGATCGATAGGATAATGAAAGCCCTTGAGGAAGGCTGGAGTGAAGCAACATCCAAGGATCAGACTCAAACCTTTCTTGAAAAATGTCGGGGATGGGAGGATACTCGAAAACCCGAGGAGATTGTCGCCGACATCTACGCTGCACGGACCTCATCGAACAGAGGTTCAACTATGTTTAAAGAGGAATCATTATGACTCTAGCGCTGCAATATCTGCTGGATACGGACATGTGCATTTATCTCCTCAATGGCGATGAATGCGTTAAGAGTAGAATCGCTCAAGTGGGAATAGAAACAATATCGGTGTCAATTTTGACAGTCGGCGAACTTTACTTCGGTGCCTATAA
>JBAVYC010000579.1:0-6707 GCA_049698595.1 Desulfobacterales bacterium
GCTTTGCAGAATGACGGGCTTTAGCCACTTTCTTGTTTCCCTGCAGGTTCGACAATCCGTCGATAGCTGGATTCATAAATATCGGTTAAGGTAAGGAAGGCGGTCACCACCAGGGGACCGTAGATAATGCCCAATATCCCAAAAAGTTTCAGCCCGCCGATAATGGAGAGGAACACCAACAATGTGTGCATCTGAACACGCTTTCCCACCAATTTGGGCTTAAAAAAATATTCGATCCCACCGGAAAGTAATACATAAAAAACGATAAAAAAGATGCCGGCTGAAAATCGCCCATATAAAAACAAATAGATTGACGCCGGAATGAATACGATGCCGATCCCCACAATCGGTAAAAATGCCATCAAAGCCATGATCACGCCCCAGAGAAAGGGGGAATTAAAACCGAACAGTGCAAAAACGGCGCCCCCCAGTGTTCCCTGAATGATTCCGCCCAATCCATTGCCGATCAGAATGGCGCCGGCCATGTCCTTAAATTTTTGGATCAGTTTCTCATCCTGGTCATCCGGCAGAGGTGAAAGTTCGACAATGAATAACGCCAACCGCCGGCTGTCGATCAAGAGATAAAAAATGATTAAAATCATAAAAAAGAAATTCACCACCAGATTAAAGACATTTGTCCCCACGGACCGTGCCTGCTCGTATAAGAACAACCCGACCACCCTGCCAAGCTCGGCAATTCCCTTGTTGATTTCATCACCGGTGATCGTCAGACCAAAATTAGCCAAAAGCGGGTTGATTTTTTCAACAATTTTGCTGTTTGCCAACAGCTCTTTATAAGGGTTTTTTAACACCGCCTCCCTGGCCGTCAAATACATATCATAGGCTTCATTTGCCAGAATGCCGATAAAAATAGATACCGGAATAAACAGTACGAGAAATATGAGCAGACAGGTCAGCAACGAAGATAATATAGGGCTGAGTCTTCGATTTAAATATCGGTAAACCGGATTGAAAATTCCGGTGATAACTGCGGCCAAAACAATTACAGAAAAAAAGGGCCAGAGAAGCCAACCCAATAAAAAACAGGAGACCAGAAACAAGGCCAAAAAAAACCACAAAATAATGTCACGCGGCGTCGAACTGCTCAAATTATCTTCCGAATGGATGGGGTTTTCGGTGATTTAAGTCCTACACCCCCGGCGAAGCTCGCAGCTAAGTCTATTTTCCCCGACCGGGAGCCGGACGTTCCGCAATTGAATAATAAAAACCACGGCACTACAAACCAAAGGCACAAGGTTTGGGCCGTGGCGATATTAAAAAACGTGTCGTTCAGTATGCGAGGATACGAATATTATTTGCTTAAATAGGCACCGGCAATCGACAAAAGAAGTGTTTCGTAGATGAAAACCGGCACATAGTTGCCGTCGAAAAGATGGTAGGTAATACCGCCACCAATAATAGCCGGAACGCCAAAAAATACTAAAATGCCCAATTTGCGACTAATACTCATCCTCATTTACCTCCCCGAACGCTTTTCCATGTTCAAATCTCAGCCCACTCAACTGTCAGATATTTATCCGAATAACTATTAGCAATAATTGCAGATTATGTAAAGAAAAAAAAGACGAATAGACGATCATTCCCGTGTCGAAAACATTAGTTTCGCTCCACAATCATTGCCATCCCCATTCCACCGCCGATGCACATGGTAATGATCCCGGTATTGTAACCCTTTCGTTTCATGTGATTCATGCCGGTAACCATTTGGCGTGCGCCGGTACAGCCGATTGGATGTCCAAGGGAAATTCCGCTGCCGAGCTCGTTGGGTCGATCCGTTTCGATGCCGAGTTCCCGCATACAGCCGATGGCCTGGGAAGCAAAGGCTTCATTGAGCTCGATCATGTCGATATCGTTTAGCGTCATTCCGGTGGCCTTCAACACTTTCCTAACGGCGGGAACGGGCCCCAATCCCATGTAGGCCGGGTCGACACCACCGGCAGCGAAAGCCTTGATCTTGACGATCGGCTCAAGTCCCAGCTCTTTGGCCTTATCCGCACGCATCATCAAAACTGCGGCAGCGGCATCATTGATTCCCGAAGCATTGCCGGCCGTGACCGTACCGTCTTTTTTAAAGGCCGGTCTTAATCTGGCCATCTTTTCCAGATTGGTATCCATGGGTCGCTCATCCGTATCGAAGACAATTTCCCCCTTTCGCGTTTTGATAACTACCGGTACGATCTCCCGGGCAAATATGCCTTCATTCATCGCCTTTCTTGCCCGGATATGACTCAATACGCCCAGTTCATCCTGTTCCTGTCTGCTGATCCCATACATGGCAGCAATATTTTCAGCCGTCACCCCCATATGATAGCCATAAAAAATTTCATAAAGGCCGTCGAATACCATCAGATCATAAATATCCCCGACCCCGGTCAGCTCCATTCTGTGACCCCAGCGGGCCTTGGGTAAGGCCATGGGAACCTGGCTCATATTTTCTTGGCCCCCGGCAAGGATGACATCCGCAGATCCGGTCATAATTGCCGCTGCGCCCAGAGCGATGGCTTTAAGCCCCGATCCACAAACTTTGTTGATGGTAAAGGCTGGGGTTTCTTTGGGTATACCGCCGGCGATCATGGCCTGCCGCGCGGGATTTTGCCCCTGGCCAGCCTGGAGGACATTGCCCATGATCACCTCGTCAATGGTAATCTCGGCAGCAGCAGCATCCCAATCATAGGATTTCTTTTCAAGATCGGTAATCCCCTGATCCATCAGCTTATCCGGTGCAGTTTCCATGGCAACGACACCGGGCACCGGTTTTAAATTGGCCCTTTTTAAAACATCCTTCATAACGATACCGCCAAGTTCCGCCACCGGTACATCTTTAAGACCACTGCCAAATGTTCCGATCGCAGTCCGTGATCCGCTGACAATAACCACCTCTCTCATATTTAATACCTCCTCTTATATCTCAAAAGTTATTTTTTAATTCCAGCTTGTTCAGATTAGGGCTGCAGATGTAAATCAGAAAAGGAATTTATATACCATATTTATCAAGACAAGGTCAATGGCGAGAAAAGTAGCAGCGTTATATGCCGCTATCGACGGCGCTGCAAAATTAAAAAATTCTGTCAAACAACATATCTTGAAATTATCGGAACACGATACAAAACATTGGGTCAAAAAAAAATTATAGTCCGTGTCCATGGCATGTATAGCAGAAGTTCGAATCAATCGGTCTTTAGAATGGCACCTTCTGCTGCGGAAGCAGCCAGTTTGGAATAAATCCCCAGATAGCCTTTGGTGATCTTTGCGGGAGGTCTATGCCACTTGGACAGCCGGCCCTGAAGCTCTTCATCTTTAATCTCCAGCCGAATGCTCCGATTGGGAATGTCGATCGTCACGATATCACCGTCACGTACTGCCGCGATAGGACCACCTTCAGCAGCCTCCGGGGATATGTGCCCTACAAAACAGCCGTTGTTTGTGCCTGAAAAGCGCCCGTCGGTCACCACAGCGGTCTTCATGGCAAGGCCTCGCCCGTAGAGCAACTTCATGGCAGTCGCCATTTCCCGCATACCCGGCCCCCCCTTGGGGCCTTCATAGCGGATCACCAATACCTCTCCCGCTTGGATCTCCCCTTCCAGGATGGCCTGGTTGGCTTCCTCCTCAGCGTCGAAGCACCGTGCTTTACCGGCGAAGGTGTGCATGTCCGCATAAATGGCAGCAGGCTTGGTAACGGCGGTATCGGGGGCCAGATTACCGCTAAGGACCGCCAGCCCCCCCTGACTGCTCCAGGGATCCTTGCGGCCACGGATGATGGCCGGGTCGCCGGGAGGGATACTATCCAGGTTCTCTGCAATCGTCTTACCGGACACAGTCAAGGCCTCACTGTGAAGCAGGGGCAATATTTCTTTCATGACTGCCGGGACGCCGCCGGCCCGGTGAAAGTCAGGTACATTGGGAGCCGCAGCCGGATTCATCTTGGCAATATGGGGGGTGGATCGACACAGCTCGTCGAAACGTGTCATTGGAACCGGAACACCGGCCTCATATCCGATCGCCGGCAGATGCAACGCCACGTTGGTTGAACCACCGATAGCGGCTGTCAGGCGGATGGCATTTTCTATCCCCGTTCGATTGATGATTTGCCGAGCCGTAGTTCCTTTCAGCACCAGGTCGACAATCCGTCGGCCGGAATGTTGGGCGGCACGCAGGCGATCGGCATGGGTTGCCGGAATGGTGGCGGAACCGGTAAGGCTCATGCCCATGGCCTCGGCGACACAGCCCATGGAGTTTGCCGTTCCCAGGAAAGAGCAGGCGCCGCAAGTGGGCATCACCCCGTTTTCAAGCCGGTTGTAAGTGGCGTCATCGATTCGCCCGGCCTTAAGCATGCCCAACCCCTCGGCAATCGAGGTAATATCTGCCGCACGACCGTCGAACCGGCAGCCGCCTGCGGCTGGTCCGCCGACCACCAGGATTGCAGGAATGTCCAGCCGGGCTGCGGCCATGAGCATACCCGGAACAATCTTATCGCAGGAACCCAGTAGAACCATACCGTCCAATCGATGGGCCTGCGCCATGGTCTCAATGCTGCCGGCAATCAACTCCCGCGACGGCAGGATGTAGCGCATGCCCTCATGCCCGTTGGCGATGCCGTCACAGGCCGCAATGACCCCGAACTCGACCGGCGTGCCGCCGGCCTGAAGTATCCCCTGGGCTGTGTACTCGGCGACTTGCTTCAAATTATAGTGACCGGGCACCAAACGGTTCCAGGAGTTGGCAATCCCGATCAAAGGCCGCTCCAAGTCATTGTCACTGTAACCCATGGATTTAAACAGAGCGCGAACCTTCGACCACCGCGGCCGTTGCAGAATTTTTTGGCTTCGGAGCTTTTGCATCAGTTGAAACTCGATTACCCGCAACATTTGTAGATGGAAAAAGAAATCAAGAGCGTCGCCAACGTTGCCAGCCGGGACGCCGCCGAGTTTCTGGAACTGGCCGCCCGGATACCTTTTATTCCAGAGATTCAGCAATTTGTCCTGGAAGAGGCCAACATTGCGCTGCTTGAGCTTAAAGAACGAAAGATCCGGGGCGCCAAGGTATTGATGATCCAATAATTAGATAAACGATTAAGAGCTATTCCCTTTGGCTATTGGATTTCAAGAAGCGGGCTGATCTGGCTTGCTTTTGGGAATAAGCCGAAGAGACCGCCGGTGTGCAGGAATATGATCTGCTCTCCGAAGCATTTGGGATCACGTTTCAGTTCCTGAATCATGCCGAAAAATGCCTTGCCGGTGTAAACCGGGTCCAGGAAAACGCCTTCGGTGCAGGCGACTTCACATATAAGCTCGAGTTCTTCGGTCTGCGACAACGCATAGCCCAAACCAACGTATCCATCAATGATTTCGACGTCCCGCTGTCGGCGGAAATCAACATCAAGATGATAGTCTGCGATGGCCTGCTCGCAAATATCGCCAATGGCCTGCACAAAATACGCCCGATCGTCACAGACATTGACTGCGGCAATCCGGGCGTTCACATCGAATATTTTGGCGCCCAGGATTAAGCCGGCGCTGGTTCCGCCGGAACCGGCGGCGTTGATGATCGTGCAGGGTCGATTGCCGCCGCCCAGTGTGTTGGTGATATCGTTGACCAACTCTTCCATGGCCCGGACATATCCCAGAGCGCCAAGCGCATTGGATGCCCCTTCAGGTATGGTATAGGCTTTTCTCCCGGACGCTTGAAGGGATGCTGCTTCACGCGCCATTAATTCATCGCGCTGCTTGTATTCATCCGGAGTAACCCATACAATATCGGCCCCGGCCATACGATCCAGCAATATATTGCCTTCCAGCGGCGGTGGATTTGATGGGTCAGGGGTGCGCAGAAGCAGCCGACAGTTAAGGCCCAGCATGGCGGCCGCTATAGCTGTAGCGCGGCAATGGTTTGATTGGGCACCGCCGCAGGTAATCACCGTATCGGCTTTTTGGGCCAGCGTATCGGCCAGCACAAATTCCAGTTTGCGGATTTTGTTGCCCGACAGGGCGATTCCGGTCAGATCGTCGCGTTTGACGTACAATTCTACGCCGTACTTTTCACTCAAACGCCGCAACGGTTGCACCGGTGTCGGTAATTTTGCCAGATGAATTTGAGGTGGAAATGAAAGACTGCAGGTTGTCATATTTTTATCCTCGATAATGTTGATTATAGCGGACCGTACATCTGATTTGAAGTTGGGTCAATTAAGTGCTTGTGTGGCCGGTTTCATACCCTAAAAAGCCATGTGAGTAAAGAGAAGAATACAAATAGGGGACCGGCAATCCGTTTGTGTTGAATCCTCATAAAAACAATGTCGATGATGAAGCTCTATGTCTTAATTGACTTGTAACCTCTTTTACGCGAACAGTGGCACGACCGGTCTGATCTTGCCGCGGTGAACAAAGACGATGTTGTCGTGGTCATGGCAGAGATCCAATGATCGGCCGGTTTACACGCCCGGTCGGCATGCTGCACTTCGAGCGTTGTGCGTCAGCAGGACTGCCATTTTTAATTCCATTGGTAATCGTGATGGAGGGTTCCTTGATATGAAACGTCTGCCTGTAGTCGATCTTAGCGGCCAGCCTGCAGACATAGACTTTGCACATGGAAAAGCGCTTTGCGACAAGCTGAAGGAAAATTATTCAATATACGTGAATATGGTCAGAACCAACACCGGTCAAAGCGAGTCCGCAATAGTCGATTTGTAG
>JBAVYC010000580.1:0-10405 GCA_049698595.1 Desulfobacterales bacterium
CCTTCAGAGACATGGATGAGGGGAATCTCAGCTGTCCACTTGAACACGGTCAGCTTATAGCCGTAGACGATCATTATCAGACCAAAGCCTGCCAAAATACTATATGATAAGAAATCAAAAATACGACGAACCGGTTTCGGGCATATTTCCCGGAACACGGATACACCCAGGTGGGTTTTTTTGTGAACACCGACAGATGCGCCTAAAAAGCCAATATAGACAACCAATAACAAGGAAACTTGTTCAACCCAGGTGGGGGTTGAATTCAGCACGTAACGACCAAAGACAAGCCAACCGAAAATAGCCGTCATGACAACCAGAGCGACACCGGTAATTATGGTATTGATATGGCTAAAGAGATCTAATAACCTGTCATATGCTGATTTATTCTCTAATGGTTTACCTGTGGACATTGTTAACACCCGCGATAATTTCAAATTCATCAATGTGGATTACACTGAGAAACGGTCACCGGTATTTGGTTTTGAGAGAGAATACCGGTGACCGTAATGGTTCTCAGAACACAACTAATCTGTTTTTTGGATCAGCTCGACTAACGGCTTTAGACCTGGATTTTCAGCTAGATATTTATCGTAAACTGGCTTCATCGCAGCCTGGAATGCACTTTTGTCTGGAATTTCATTCAGTTTAACGCCGGCTGCCAATACCTTTTCCTCACTTGCCTTTTCCCGCTTCTGCCAAAGATCACGTTGGAGCACCGCTGACTCTTGAGCCGCTTCCTTCAGAATTTTTTGCTCATCTGCAGATAATGCATTGTATACGTCCGCATTTATGCACAGGGTCTCGGGAATGATCAGATGTTGAGAGTTGGAATAAAAGGGAGCTACCTCATAATGACCCGTCGACTCATAGGAAGGCCAATTATTTTCAGCACCATCTACAACACCGGTTTTCAGAGACTGGTATACTTCTGCAAAAGCCATTGGAGATGGATTTCCGCCCAGGGCTGAAATCATTCCGGAGTATAAATCATTGTTCATAACCCTGACTTTCATGCCAACAACATCGGCAGGCGTTTTGATGGGCTTCTTGGAGTTATAAAACGAACGGGCTCCAGCAGCATACCAAGCCAGGGAAATAAGGCCTTTTTTGGCAAGACCGGCGTTGATCATGTCGCCCGCTTTGCCTTCAAGAACACGCCACATGTGATCGGTGTCTTTAAAGATAAAAGGCAGAGAAACGACATTGGCTTCCGGAACAATTGGCCCAATTGGCCCCAGATTGAAGTTGGCAATCTCCAGTCCACCAATACGCACCTGCTCAATGGCGTCTGGTTGACTGCCGAGCGTACCTGAATGATACATCTTCAGGGTCATTTTACCGCCGGACTTTTCGCTCAGCAACTCAGCAAACTTGTCCATTGCTACCGTATTTGGGTAGCCCGCCACATGAATATTCCAGCCCTTCCATTCTTTGGCCTGGGCGGACACAGAAAAACCAGCAATCATGGCAATAGCTACAACTGAGTAAGCAAACTTTTTTAGACAATTCATTTGACACCCTCCTTCCATAGCTAGTTTAAAAATGCGTTTACGGTTAGGTCACCTTTAAAAATGCTGATATAAATAGACAATTCTGCAAGACTTTCAGCCAACTAGTCACACCTGAACCTCACCCTTACATTTTTCCCTCCTTTCTCATTGTGGTTATGAATGACCAAATCATACAACCTCCTGGTTTTCGGTCTTGATCACTGTTGCTGTCAGTATTTGGATAACAGTGATTTGCCCCTTTAGTTCTTAATATTACGCAAAGTACATCCCACCGTTAATATCAATAATTTCGCCCGTGATGAACGAACCCAGTTCAGTAGCAAAATAGAGTACCGCATTAGCTACATCATCAGGGGTACCACCGCGCTGCAACGGGGTACTATTGATTGCCCCTTGGATGCCAGCATCGGTGTTGAACGTTTCGTGAAAAGGCGTTTCTAATATGAGCCCTGGAGCCACCGCATTCACCGTTATTCCCAAGTCTGCAACTTCCTTGCACAAACCACGGGTAAATGCGATTATTGCCGCCTTTGATGCTGCATAGGCTGTCGCACCGTTTCCGCCACCGTTTCGTGCTGCCAGGGAGGACATGTTGATGATACGTCCCCAGCCAGTATTCATAAAAGGCAATACTGCCCGGGTACAGAAAAAAGTGCTGGTCAAATTGACGTTAATGGTTTTAAACCAGTGTTCATCAGTCATATCTGCAATTGACATACGGCCGACAAGATGGCCCGCATTATTCATTAGAATATCGATATGACCGCCAAGAGCCTGGGCAGCCTGCCCCACCACTTCTTTAACCTGTTCGCCATTAGTTGCATCCAGATGCAGGGCTATTGCATTCCGACCCATTTCTTTAATGGCAGCGACTGTCTCTTTCCCCTCGGCTTCGTGCGAATAGTAGGTCAAGGCCACATCCACGCCGCAGCGAGCAAGAGCGAGCGAGACAGCTCTCCCGATTCCTATATTTCCTCCCGTGACGAAGGCTGTTTTACCGGCAATCTTTAAGTCCATTAATCATCTCTCCTTTTACATTAAATTTTCCATCGGTACCGCATCCATATCCGTAAAGGTCTGGTTTTCTCCCACCATCCCCCAGATAAACGTGTAGTTGCTGGTGCCGGCTCCGGAATGGATGGACCAGCTGGGTGACAAGACCGCTTCTTCATTGCGAACGACGATATGGCGTGTCTCCGTCGGTTCGCCCATGAAGTGAAAAACGACTTGATCTTGCGGCATACCAAAATAGAAGTAAGCCTCCATGCGGCGCTGATGAGTGTGCACCGGCATGGTGTTCCATACGGAACCGGTTTCAAGGGTGGTCATTCCCATAACCAATTGGCAGCTTTTGATCCCATCCGGATGAATATATTTGCGGATGGTCCTTTTGTTGCTTTGCTCCGCTGCCCCCATTTCGATCGGCTCGGCTTCTTTAAAGGCCACTGTTGCATTGGGTAAACTAGTGTGCGCCGGTGCACAATTCAAATAAAACTTTGCCGGATTATCTTGATCGTTACTGGAAAAGACCAGCTCCCTGGCGCCCATACCGATATACATACCGTCTTTAAATTCCAGGGCAACCTCTTCTCCGTCAATAGCTACCGAACCCGCGCCGCCGATATTGATCAGCCCCAACTCGCGTCTATTTAAAAGATAGGGCGCACCGATAATTTTTTCATCAATATCGATCATTAACGGACCCATCGGACAGACACCGCCGACGATCAGACGGTCGAAATAACTATAGATAAGTTTGATCTGATCAGGCTTGAACAATTCTTGAATCAGGAATTGCGCGCGCATTTGGTCTGTGTTGAATGTCACTGCATGTTCCGGATGAACAGCGTTTCTAATTTCCATAAATTAGCCTCCTCAAAACGCGTATTACAATTATCATAGAAACCGTACTCCATCATCGGATTGGGCCAGATAAACGGCTGCCTGAGCGGCGACTTCCGGGTGTAATTTTCGATATGAAGCTTGGATATCGGCAACGACAACGGGCGCGTGAGAAGATTTGACAAAACCGACCACACATCCGCCGAATCCGCCGCCCATAAAGCGTGAACCGAGAACACCGTCCGCCGCGTTGACGATCTGCTGCAGGTCATAAATGGCCTGAACACCGCATTCGTATTGTTCAATGGAGCTTTTGCAGGACTCGGACATCAGACGCCCGAATTCTTCAATTAAACCTTTGTCCCAGGCAGCCAGACCTGCATGGACCCGTTGGGTTTCATTAAAAAAATGTTTGGCCCGTCTGCCGATGTGCGGTTCGAGTCTGTGACCGTAACGAAAAAATACATCTTGATCCACATCTGACAGGACCTGCGCGGGGGGGCTTGCGGCCATCCGGGAAAGCTGTAACGCCGCCGATCGACACTCATCGACGCGCGTGTTGTAGCCTGAAGTGGTCAGTTCCCTCGAATATCCGGAGTACGCCACCAGAACCCGGTAATGCCTCTCTCCCAATCGGTCGGGCAACTGAGTGACCTTTTCCCTTTTGGTGTCGATGTGCAGCATGTGGCCGCAGCGCCCGAAAACAATGCTGGCTTGATCCAGAATACCGTTGTGGAGGCCGATATATTTATTTTCAGCCCTGCGGGTGAGGTGCACAAAATCCCAGGGGTTGAGTTCGATAGAATTTGCGGCGGCAAAGGCATGCAGATAAGCCAGAAGTACGGATGCCGACGAACTCAAACCGCAGCCTGGAAGCATACCATCCAGGAGACCGACCACCCCCCTTGCGATCACATATTTTTCCTGGAGCGCCAGGGCGGCGGCCCGGGGATAAATCCCCCAGAAACTGCCGGTGGATTCAGGGATATTGCGTAAATCAAACTTAACCTTGCCCGGGTAGTTTTTACTGCGCAGCTTTATGAAACTGTCGTCGCTGGGATGAAAGGCCATCAGGGTACAGGCATTGATGGTCATACCGAGTACCGGTCCTCCCTGATGGTCGATGTGGGCCCCCAAAGGACAAATGCGATACGGTGATGCGATGACTTTCACGTCATCTGAAGAAATTTCTTCCTCATAGCAGAAAATATCGGTCAGTTTTTTTTGGGTTTGGAGCAGATCGGGGAATTCCAACGGTATTCACCTCAGTATAGAGATCTTTCTATTTTTTTAGAAACTCATCCCTGATGGGATGAAACGTATCCACCAGGCGCACATATTCTGTGAGCAACTGGACAGTATGGGGGATATCCGGTGGCACGCTAAACATGTCTCCGGGCTCCAGACGTGTTTGTTTAGCGCCAATGAATACAATGAGCTCACCGGATACCACATAAGATATCTGTTCATGTGGATGAGAATGCGGTGGATCCGGTTCCCTGGTCGGGCCGTCCCTGAAATCGATCACGGCCATCATGAGTTTCTCGGTGTGTGCCAAGTAGCGTGTGCGGCCTTCTCCGATTGGTTGCGGTGTGATCTCCGATTGCTTCAGTGTCCCCATCTCCACCTCCTGTTTTCGACGTTTGGCACGGGTGCCCGCTTTTGCAATGAACGAGGCCTCTTCAATTGACATTCATACTCTTCCTATACTAAAAAGAGGGTTGATTTCAATCATTATCTGGAGAATACAAAACAATTGAAGGAGGAATCATGTCGTTTGTGGAAGACATGTTCGGCCTGAAGGGCAAAACCGCCATTGTCGCCGGCGGTGCCGGCGTCATCGGCACGATGATGTGCGGTGCGTTGCTTAAGGCCGGGGCCAATGTCATTATCTGGAGCCGGGCCCAGGCATCCATCGATCAGGCGCTGGCAAAATTCACCGAGAACAGCTCGTCCAAAGAACGGCTGGCAGGATTTCGGGTGGACACCGGTGACGAATCCGAGGTCGCCGGGGGGCTGCAACATGCACTGCGCACATTTGCGGCACCTGAAATCCTGGTCAACGCCGTCGGTGGTGTGGTCGGGAAAGCGCCCTTGGTCGAAACCGATGTGAAGCAGTTTGAACAAACGCTGCACCTGAATCTGGTGGCCGGCCTGCTGATCACGACCAAGGTGGTTGCCGCTTACTGGATCGAAAACGACATCAAGGGATCGATCATCAACCTGACATCGATGGCCGCATACAATCCCCTATCCGGTGTCTTGGGCTATGACGCGGCCAAAGCCGGGGTGTTGAACCTGACCATGGCGGCCGCCAAAGAGTTTGCACCCCACCGTATCCGCGTCAACGCCATCGCGCCGGGCTTCTTTCTTGGCAAGCAGAACCGTGCGCTGCTGGTGGACGAAAAAACCGGCCAGTATACCGAAAGAGGAAAGGCCGTGATCGGACACACGCCGTTCGGACGTTTCGGTAAGGTTGAAGAACTAATGGGAGTCACCCTGTTTCTTGCCAGCAACAGGGCCTCCGGCTTTGTCACCGGGGTGTCAATCCCGGTGGATGGGGGATATCTGGCGCATAATATTTAATGGACTCAGAGCTTAACCCAATGTTGCAACGTTGGGGCTTGTTCAGTCGACAAACGGTTTGGAAGCACCCACAACACTGGAAACCAAAAAATGGTATACGGCAAAGGCAATCCGGGCATCAAACTTACGGAGCCAGAAGTATTTGATATTATTTCCTCCGGCACTCCCAAACAGCTCTACCGGGGCAAGCGGGTGCTGGTGCTGACCCCGGACGCTACCCGAACCTGCCCGCTTCCGATGTTGGTCCAAACGGTCAACGACATCATCGGCCGCCAGTGCGTTCAACTGGATTTTATGGTGGCCCTGGGAACCCATCCGGTGATGTCCGAATCAGAAATTTTAGCGCTTTACGGAATCGATGGAAGACAGCGCCAAAACGAATTCAAGCGGTGTTCCTTTTTCTGCCATCGCTGGGATATTTCAGAGGCTTTTCACCGGCTCGGGTTTTTGGAAGAGGACGATGTTGCAAAATTCTCCGGGGGGCTGTTGAAAGAACGGGTTCCGGTGGATATCAACCGCAAAATATTCGACTACGACCTCATCGTCATCCTCGGTCCTGTTTTTCCCCACGAAGTCGTGGGGTACTCCGGCGGTGCCAAATATTTGTTTCCGGGTATTTCGGGCGGAAAATTTCTCCATTTTTTTCACTGGCTGGGTGCGGTGATCACTTGCGAGAAAATAATCGGGATCAAGGATACGCCTGTCCGGGCGGTCATTCACCGGGCCATGCGCATGGTCCGTCTACCACTGCACTGCCTGGCCATGGTGGTGGCATCCCAGCGATCCCTTTACGGACTGTATGCCGGTGATATCGTCGAAGCTTGGCGGCAGGCCGCCGACCTGTCGGAAAAGATACACGTGGTCTACAAAGATGCGCCCTATTCAACTGTTTTCGGCCACGCCCCGGCCATGTACGACGAGATCTGGGTTGCCGGGAAAGTGATGTATAAGCTGGAGCAGGTGGTGGCCGACGGCGGTACGCTGATCATCTACGGCCCGCATATTCGTGAGGTTTCGCGCACCTGGGGCCAAGACATCGAAAAAATCGGCTACCATGTACGGGATTATTTTTTGGCGCGGATGGATCGATTTGTCCACGTTCCGTTAGGCGTGCTGGCTCATTCTACCCACGTGCGGGGCACCGGGACCTACGCCAACGGCAACGAAAAACCGCGAATAGACGTGGTGCTGGCAACTTCGATTCCAGAAGAAAAATGCCGTCAGATCAACCTGGGCTACCTGGATCCTGCGCTGATTAACATTGAAAATTATCGGAACCGCGAGGAAGAGGGCCTTCTATACGTGGATCACGCGGGAGAGATTCTATACAAGTTGCACGCCCGGCGATAAAATTAGGGAGGTAATATGAAGCCGTTTTTGTCCGAAGATTTTTTGCTGCATACCGAAACAGCCAAAGTGCTCTACCACGATTTTGCTGAAAATATGCCTATCTTCGATTATCACTGCCATTTGCCGGTAAAAGAAATTGCCGAAAACAAAAAATTCGAAAACCTGACCCAAATCTGGCTCAACGGTGACCATTACAAATGGCGGGCCATGCGGGCCAACGGAATCGACGAGCGCTACATTACCGGCGAAGCGACCGACTATGAAAAGTTTGCTGCCTGGGCCGCGACGGTGCCGCAGACACTGCGTAACCCGCTCTACCACTGGACGCACCTGGAGTTGAAACGCTATTTCGGCATTACCGACACGCTACTGAATACCGACACTTGCCGCCAGATATTCGATACCTGTAACAGCCTGCTGCAAACCGACGAATTTTGCACCCGCGGCATCCTGTCCCGAATGAACGTAAACGTTGTCTGCACCACCGACGACCCCGTGGATTCCCTGGCCTATCATCAACAGATAAAAGAAGATCAAAGTTTCTCCATCAAAATTCTGCCGGCCTTTCGGCCGGACCAGGCCTTGACGGTTGAAACGCCGGAAGGATTTAACCGCTGGGTCGGTCGGCTGGAAGCCGCAGCAGATATGCAGATCAACACCTTTACCCAGTTTCTGGAGGGCATCCAAAAGCGGCATGATTTTTTCCACCAGATAGGATGCCGTATTTCCGACCATGGCCTGGAGCAGCCGGTGGCGGAACCCTATTCTAGCCCGGAAATCACCGCCATTTTCGATACGGTGCGAAGGGGACAAGGATTATCCCCGCATCAAATCTTGAAATTCAAATCGGCCATGTTGATCGAGCTGGCCCGTATGGATGCTGAAAAACAGTGGACTCAGCAGTTTCATCTGGGCGCGCTGCGCAACACCAACTCCCGGGCCATGCAACTGCTTGGACCGGATAGCGGTTATGATTCCATGGGCGATTTCGAGATGGCCAAACCGCTGGCCGCGTTCTTCGACGCCCTGGAAATGGAAGGCAAACTGGCCAAAACCATTTTATATGTCGTCAATCCGCGCGACAACGAAATGATCGCCACCATGATCGGCAACTATCAAGATGGATCGGTGCCGGGAAAGATTCAGTTTGGCTCCGCCTGGTGGTTCAACGACCAGAAAGACGGCATGCAGCGACAGATTAACACCCTTTCCAATATGGGGCTTTTGAGCCGTTTCGTCGGCATGCTCACCGATTCGAGAAGTTTTCTGTCCTTTCCGCGGCACGAATATTTTCGTCGCGTGCTGTGCAACCTGCTGGGTACCGATGCGGAAAACGGTGAACTGCCCGATGACATGACGCTACTCGGAAAGATGGTCAAGAACATCTGTTGGTACAATGCGGTGAATTATTTTGATATTTAATTGCCCCAAGTTGATAAATAAGCCAATCTTTCTGTACCAACTATGCAGTTGACATACCAGAGTATTCTTGACATATTTCCAGCCTAAAAAAGCTAAATCGTAGGTGTTTATGGATTCAGCGAATTCTTTTAAGTGATCATCAACGCAGTAAAGGAGAATTGTGGCGGAAGAAAGATTGCAAACCGATATTCTGATCATCGGCGGTGGGGCAGCCGGCCTTAATGCAGCCCTTAGTGCCCGGGAGGCCGGCCGGGAGGTGCTGATCATGGATAAGGCGGTTATCGAACGCAGCGGCCATTTCGCCGGCGGCATCGATCATTTTGCGGCCTATTTGGACACCGGGCCCAGTTGGGATACGCGCGAGGCGTATCTGGACTTCACCGCCCGCAGTGCCCGGGGCGCCACCAATCTCGAGGTGGTCGAGAAAGTATACTGCGACCAGCTCCAAACCGCCATCAAACGCTTTGATGCCGTAGGTTGTTCGCTGCGCCGGTCGGACAACACCTTCTTCCGAACCCAATCCTACGGCCAGCCCGGCCCCTGGTGGATTAATTTCAATGGCAAACGACTCAAACCCCTGTTGGGACAAGCCGTACGCAAGGCCGGCTGCCGGGTATTGGACCGGGTGGTCACGGCCGATATTCTGATCAACGCGGGACAGGCCTGCGGGGCGGCAGGATTTCATATTCGCAGCGGTACATTTTACGTGGTCCAGGCAAAGGCGGTTCTCATTGCCACCGGCGGTACCAACCGGCTTTACCAGAATCCCACCGGGTTGAGCTTCAACTGCTGGATGTGCCCTGCCAATACCGGTGATGGTGAGGCCATTGCGTACCGCGCCGGGGCCCGACTGGCCAACGTGGAATACTTACGGATGACTTTAATACCACGGGGCTTCAGCGCAGCCGGTTTAAACGCTTTGGTGGGCATGGGAGGTATCCTTGTCAACGGCACGGGGCAAGCGTTCATGAAACGCTACGACTCCCTGGGGATGAAAGGCCCCCGCTATAAACTGGTGGAAGGTGTTCTGGGCGAAATTAAAGCCCATCGCGGCCCGGTTTTCATCGACTGCCGGCACCTGGATCCCGAAGCTTTGGCGCATCTTGTCGCCACCTTGAGCTATGATAAAGACACCTTGCCCGACTTTTTTGAACAAAAAGGTATCGATCTCAGCCGCGACTTGCTGGAGATTGCGACCTCCGAGGGGATGCAGGGTGGCCCCAACGAGGTGTGTGGCAGCGGGATCAAAATCGACGCCGACTGTGCCACCAACGTGCCCGGTCTTTTTGCCGCCGGCAATTCAGCGGATCAGTGCCGCAGCCTGCATATGGCCACGACCAGCGGTATTCGGGCAGGTTACACCATGGCAGCCTATGCGGGCAATCCGGATGCCCGCGGGCTGCCGGTTTTTAAACCGCAGCTGGACGGGATCCGGCAGCGGCTTTACGGGCCATTAAGCGCGTCGCGCAGTGTGGATTGGCGCGAATTTGAAGACGTTCTGCAGCGAATCCTGACCGAAGGCATGGGACCCGTGCGATCCGCCTGGGGGATGAAACAAGCCTGGCAGAACCTGGACCTGTTGGAAAAATGGAAGGATGAGGTACGGGCCCGAACCTATCACGATCTGTGCCGCACCCAGGAGGTCTACAACATGTTGACCGTAGCGCGCTGTATGATCACTGCGGCCCGCT
>JBAVYC010000581.1:0-3056 GCA_049698595.1 Desulfobacterales bacterium
GCGCTAGACTCTATCAATCTAAATTAAAAAATTATTGACAAAACACAGCGAATTGTCATTTTTACCGGACGGCAGGAATTTTTTATCATGATCGGACAGCGACCCAATACGAAGGATGACGTGAGATGAGAAATATTCAAGGGTATCACGGGGAATGGAACATGGGCAGTCCCGGCGGTTGGGATTATCAGCGGATTGCACAGCTTCTCGGAAAGATGGCGTGGAATCTGATTCTAAAAACCATTGAAGTGGGGGTTGAGATTGATTTCGATCACCCCCAGATCAATGCCGTCCCCGGATTTGCCCGCATGCTGTTGCGGGCTCACAGAAATCGCCACGGCAGAAACCCCGTGCACGCCGTACTTCTGGCTGAATCGAAAACCCTGGATGTGGTGCTGGAAAATAAGAACTTTGTGGATTATCTAAACACCATGGATGGTGTCAAGGCTTCCCTAGCCGGACCCGGCCACCTGTCATTGAAAAATGGAAAAGTAACCTGCCTGGGCGATGAAGCTACGGTCATTTTTATGGATTTCAACCTGAATACCTTGATTGACATCGGTCGCAAAGAAGACATTGTCCCGATTAAAGAAGCGATCCGGCAGGGCATCCTGGTAAACCCCAAGGGGATGGAACCCCTGGGCGCCAAAGGGATGTTCGAAGTCATGACCGCAAAATTCAGCTCCCTGCTGAGTGAAGACACGCGAATTCATACCCCCTGGACACGGCAGTTTTACGCCCGCAGCACGACCGATCCTCACGGAGAGCCGATTCAGGATCTGGTGTCCTGGACCCATGAACACTGGGAGGATCTGGTGCTGAAGCCCGCCCACGGGTATTCCGGTCACGGTATCTTCGTGGGGTATATGAAAAAAAGCCGTGCCAAACATATTAAAACCGCTTTGGATTCGGGCAACTATATCGTCCAGCAGCTCGTTCCTTTAGGACTGTGGTCCGAACAGAGCATCTGGCCCCTGATGGAAGAACGCGCTTTGTTTTACAAAACCTGGCAGACCGATTTTCGCTGCTTTATCACCGATGAAGGGCTTCAGGGGTTTTTGGCCCGTTTCGGCGGTGTCCCCACCAATGTGGGTTCCGGCGGCGGGGTACAACCACTGGCGGTTCTCAAAAGCAGGGTAACACCGAATGAAGCTGTGGACAAGATTAACCAGGCCCTGCTGAAGCTGGGCTTCGAGGCCTTTCAACAGATTCAGGAAGAAGTCAACCGCCAGGCCATTGAAATGGGCTTCACCTATCTGCTGGGCCCCATCCCGGTCTCGCTGCGGCCCCGGTTGTTAACCGTCGAACATCTCGCTGATCTGCGTCGTTATGCCGAAAACCTCTGGCAGGATGCGCTCAAGCTCGAAAAGTTGTGGCGCGAGGCACAACTGGAGGATGTCGTTCGGATTGGAGAAGAAGAAAAACAACTTGCCATGAGCCAACCCTGGCAGGGAAGTCCGGCGTTGATGGTTTCCGACGGTCTTTTCAGTTTCGGGGCGGATTTGCTGGATGAGGAATTTAACCCAGGGTAATACTGTGAAAAAAATCGTCATCGAACGCCCCGGCGGGTACGGCCGGCTCCAGATAAAGGAATTTCCCACCCCAACACCTCAAAACCAGGAGGTCCTCATCGAAGTTTCGGCTGCCGGTGTTAACTTTGCAGATGTTTTTGTCCGCCTGGGGCTTTACAAATCCGGTAAGGAGTTTGTGGGTTGGCCGATAACGCCGGGATTTGAGTTTTCAGGCAAGGTGATCAAATGCGGCCGGGATGTGTCCGGCCTTGCAGAAGGAACGCCGGTCTTTGGCATCACCCGTTTCGGTGCCTATGCTTCTCATCTGTGTGTTCCCGGGTCCCAGGTTTTTGCTCTTCCGGATGGTTCAAAATTCAGCTCCGACGATTGGGCCGCCTTCCCGGCGGTATTCCTAACGGCCTATCACGGTCTTTTTCAGAACATTGTCGTTCGGCCGGAAATGAAAATTCTGGTCCATTCGGCTGCCGGCGGGGTTGGCGGCGCGTTGCTGCAATTGGGCAAGATCGCCGATTGCTATATGGTCGGGGTGGTGGGCGCCGGTCATAAAGTCGATAGCGCTGTAGAATACGGTGCCGATGTTGTCATCGACAAGAGCAAGGACAACCTTTGGACCAAAGCCGAAGCGGTTTGTCCGCACGGTTTTGATGTGGTCTTCGATGCCAACGGACCGGCGACCTTAAAGCAAAGCTACCGGCATTTGGCGCCGAGCGGCAAGTTGGTGGCCTACGGCTTTCATTCCATGTTGTCAAAACGGGGAGGCTTTCCCAATTACTTCAAACTTGCCTATGAATATTTTCGGATTCCGCGATGGAGCCCATTGAATATGACCAATGAAAATAAAAGCCTGATCGCATTTAATCTGTCATACCTTTTTGACAGGATGGATCTGCTGAAAGCATCCATGCAGGATCTGATGGATTGGGTGGCAGAAGGGAAAATTCAAGCACCGGTCCGGCGGACATATCCCTTTGACAGAGTCGCTGATGCCCATCGTGCGCTTGAATCCGGGAATACGGTGGGAAAATTGATTTTGAAATTTGGTGAATGATAATTTGTGGTGATAGAAGCATTTGTCAGGGAACTCGCTTCGCTCGCACCCTGACCTACATTGCTGGATTAAACAGCGAACCGCAGAATATCGAGTATCGAACCGCAGAATTACGAAGGATGGAATCGCTGTGCTCTGTCTTTTTAACTAATAAAAATCGATAGAATGCCTTCCTTCGACATTCGACATTCGACATTCGACATTCGATATTCATTATTCGATATTCGCTTTTTAATACTCATATGAAAGTCGTAGGTCAGGTTGCGCCGCAGGCGTTACCTGACTTTTCCCAATGCCCGCCTGAACCCTGGCAACGACCCTTCAATCGTCGCATCCGGTACGGCATAGGACAGGCGGAAGTATCCCGGGGCACCGAAAGCGATACCCGGTATCGCCAGGATCAGCTCTTCCTGAAGTAGATTGACAAATTGTACGTCATCGGGATTCGGACTTTTCGGAAACAGGTAAAAGGCGCC
>JBAVYC010000582.1:0-5702 GCA_049698595.1 Desulfobacterales bacterium
GACATACACTAGATTGTGTAATGCTATGTGTAAAAAATAGAGGCTGCATATGGCAACAAATCTATCTATCGACCAAGGATTATTAAGTGAAGCATTAGAATTAAGTGGATTTAAAACAAAGAAAGACACTGTGAATTTAGCCCTAAAAGAATTTATCGATAGACGGAAGCAGGTGGAGATAATTGATCTTTTCGGCACGCTGGATCCTGATCCGGACTACGATTATAAAAAAGGAAGAAGCCGTTGAAAGTCCTCGTTGACACCCCAATTTGGTCTTATGCCCTCCGAACACGAAATACTAAATATGCGCTGTTGCCAAGAGATTGGATGTGCCCATCTTCACCACGGATAAAGATTTCTCAAATTACAAAAGTAGTGTTCCGATAAAACTATACAGAATAATAAGTAGCTAAAGGGATTTGACGATAAGGAGTTCAACCACAGGCATCTTTTTTCCCATTTAACATTCGATGTTGGACGTTCGATGTTCGATGTTCTTTTTTTAATCCCTCATGGGCAAAAACAACATAGCGTTTACGGGGTGCAGGGTTTGCCCTTAATGACTTCCGAGAGCATATTTACCACCGGTTCCCTGTCTCTGATAATCAGGGTGTTTGTCGGTTGGTAAGGCGTCAGACTGCCCTCGGGCGAAAGAAACGGCTTTAGGACCTCGGCAAGATATTCGGCATCGGCGTGCTCGAGCTGGATCATACAAACCACGATGCGTCCTCCCGGCGTTTTTTCCCTCTGAGCGATGGTGGGTCCTGAGAGAACCGGTACAAAGATAAGTACCAGGATTAAGATAAGATATGGTCGCCGCATTTATTACGCCTCTAACATTTCTTTATGCTCTGCCGACCTCCGAGCTGTAGGCTCGCAGTGGCACACTCCTGCACCTCGGAGAGAAACGGAGCCGGTAGCCTGGGTGTCGTCTCGCAATGGGGCCGGAGGTGCTGTCGCATATAGTGCAATATTACGTTACCATAATTTAATCTATAAATAAAAGACAACGCGCAACCCACCTTATTTGCAGTCGCGAAATTTGATCTCACGGCTGGCAGCCGCCCACACATCCGAAATCATGTGTAAATTCTAAATAACCGGATTTCCATAAAAAAGATACGAAATGTGCTGTCTATGACACGTATTTGAAATTATAAATTTGTTGAAAAATCATCGAAAATCAAGTAATTATACCAGATACTGGACGAAAGCATCATCAAAGGCGGAGTTTGTGGATAGAAAGCTGATATTTTTCTTGATTTGTTTATTATTTATCCTGCCGGTCGGGCATTCATTTGGACAAGTGCAAAAGACCGGGGACGGACGTCTATTTATCCGAACGGTGCCTGAAGGGGCAAGAATTCGAATACTCAGCATTAAACCCAGATTCCAGCAAGGTATGTTGCTTAGATCCGGGCCACACCAAATCGAGATTTCGGCGGATGGATATGAGACCAAAAATCTATGGATATCAGTGGCGCCGGGCGAGGAAAGGACTTTAGGAATTACATTAAGAAAAAAGCTTTCGTCCCCGCTCTCCGGCGACCCTGACGAATGGGTTCTGTTGGGTATCGACCATCAAAAAAGGAAAGAACACAGATCAGCCATAGAAGCATACAAACTGGCCATTCGGATGGATCCTGATAATGTGGAGGCCTATTATAATCTGGGGTATGGCTACAGCAAACTCGGTCTCAACAAAGAAGCCATAGAGGCCTACAAACAGGCGATCCGAATTAAGCCCGATCATGCAGATGCCCACTACAACCTGGGGCTTAGCTACAGCAGACGCGGGCTTCCCAACGAGGCCATAGCGGCCTATAAACAGGCCATCCGAATTATGCCCGATGCTGTCAATGCCCACTATAACCTGGGCATCAGCTACGGAGAACTTGATCTTCAACGAGAAGCCGTTGAGGCCTATCAAGAGGCCATCCGCATTGATTCAAATGCTGTAGACGCCTATTACAATCTGGGCATCAGCTACAGCAAACTCGGGTTGCACCAAAAAGCCACGGAAGCCTATCGCCTGGCCATCCGAAACAAGCCTGGTTATGCAAACGCCTATCATAACCTGGGCGCTAGTTACAGTGCCCTGGGCCGCCACCAAAAAGCCGTGGAGGCATGCCAGCAGGCCATCCGAATTAAATCCGACGATGAAGATGCCTATGCGTTGCTGGGTTTCAGCTACAGCGAACTTGGGCTTCAGCGAGAAGCCATCGAGGCTTACAAGCTGGCCATCCGGCTTAAACCCGAGGATGCCAACGCCTACTACAATCTGGGCCACAGCTACAGAAAACTTGGCCTTCACGGAGAAGCCGGCGAGGCTTTTCAACAGGCTATCCGATTAAATCCCTATTTTGCAGATGCCTATTATTTGCTGGGCCTCAGCTACGGTGAACTTGGGTTTCACCGAAAAGCCGTGGATGCCTACCGGCAGGTCATCCGGTTAGATCCCAATTTTACAGACGCCTATTACAATCTAGGCATCAGTTACAGTGAACTTGACCTTCAGCGGGAAGCTATCACGGCCTACCGGCAAGGCATTCGTCTATTACCGGATTCTCCAGACGCCCACTACAACCTGGGGAATACCTACCTCGGCCTCGGGCTTCACAGAGAAGCTGTGGAAGCTTACCAGCAGACGATCCGGATTGATCCGGATTTTAAATACGCCCATTACAACCTTGGGATTGCCTACAGCAACCTAAACCTCAACAACGAGGCGGTTGACGCATTCAGGCAGGCCATCCGGGTTGACCCCAATTATAAATACGCCCACTACAACCTGGGAATCAGTTACGGTAATCTTGACCTTCACAACGAGGCTATTGACGCATTCAAACATGCCATCCGGATCGATCAGGAATATGCCGATGCCTACTACCTGCTCGGAATCAGTTATAGTAAACTTGACCTTCAGCGAGAAGCTGCAGAGGCCTATAAACAGGCCATCCGGATAAAACCTGATGATGCCGACGCCTACTACAATCTGGCAATCAGCTACGGAAAACTCGAGCTGTACAAAGAGGCCATTGAAACATTCAAGCAGGTCATCCGAATTGAGCCCGAGAATGTGTCGGCCTATGATAACCTGGGAAAAATTTATAGAAAACTTGGTCGTCCAAATGAAGCCATTGAGGCCTACAAACAGGTCATTCGGTTAAAGCCTGATGCCGATGACGCCCTTTTCGCCCTGGGCAATATTTACCTTGAACGCGGTTTGCGCAGAAAAGCGATGGATGCATTCAACCAGGCTGTCCGGGCGAATCCCGACAACCCAAAAGCCCACTTCACCCTGGGATACATGTACAGTAATTTTGGTCTCCACAAAGAAGCCATCGAGGCATATAAACAGGCCATCCGAGTGGATCCTGATTTTTTCAAGGCCCATTTCAACCTGGGCCTCAGCTACGGTGAACTTAACCTAAACAAAGAAGCGGTTGAGGCTTACAAACAGGTCATCCGGATTGACCCCGAAAATACCAAAGCCCACTTTAACCTGGGGATTGAATATCTAATTCTGAACGATACGGACGGTGCGCTGGGGCATTACCGGATTCTGGCAACCCTCGACACGAAAAAAGCGGATGAATTGGCCGAGTTAATCAACAATTAGCATGGTTAATTTATATGAGGAGATTAATGAAGGCAGATCAAAAATCTATACCGCGAAATATAGTTATAATTTTAATTATTATCAGCTTGACAACTATCTTCGGCTGTAATTGGGGTAGTTGGAGTTTCGATTTATTCGGCGGCGATCCCATTAACGAGGATGGCGACGATTCTGATGGCGGAGACGATAATAACGGAGACGGCAATAACGGAGGCGGCGGTGAAGGCAATGGAATCGCGCTTTTTGTCGTACCGGTGGACGGTATTTCTGCTGAATTTCCACCTGCTGTTTTTTCCGCCAACATCGGCGGTACAAAAATCAACGAACCTATTGAGCTTTTTTCCTCATTTGATAATGGATCCGATATCACAGCGCTTACGGGTGTCATCAATCGTGGAGGGGTGGGAAATGAATTTAAGGTGTCACCGGATGGGACACTGGTTGCATATCTGACTGCGGAAAATAGCGCAGGTGGCACTGAAACCCGGATTTCAACATTACCGTCAGATGATGCCGATGTCGTCGACTTCGACTGGTCACCGGATAGTTCCCGCATTGCCTATTTGGCCGACGGCGAAATCGATGGTCGCTTTGAGCTGTATACCAATCTGGGCGAAGGTGGCGACAATGTCAAAGTGTCCGGTCTTCTGCCGCTTGGCGGCAAGGTCGAAGCCTTTGAATGGTCGCCGGACAGTTCATTATTAGCGTATACAGCCGATCAGAATAATTTCGGTGAATTTGAGCTGTTTACCACCCCGCCCACCGAGCAGGATCCTGTCCAAGTGTCCGGGAACGTTTTACCGAACAACGGTGATGTGACGGAATTTAGCTGGTCACCCGGCAGTTCGAGGATTGCTTATTTGTCCAATCAGCGATTGGCCGGTCTAGTTGAACTTTTTACCACTGATGATCCTGATGACCCAATATCGGAAGGTGACAACGTCCGGGAATTTGCCTGGGCATCGGATGAAGTAGACGAAATTATAGCCTATTCAACCGAGCAGAAAATTTTTACAGCACCCCCGGACGGTGGCAGCCCTACCCAGGTCACACCGGACCCGATAATTAATCAGGGCATATTTGATTTCAGCTGGGCGCCGGACAGTTCCAGAATTGCTTACCGAGCTGACCAGAGAGCCGATGGCCTCATCGAGTTGTTTGCCGTCAGGCCCGATGGCAGCGATAACCTAAGAATTTCCGGCACGCTTACTAATGGTGGTAATGTGACTGATTTTGTCTGGTCACCGGACAGCGGTTTTATTGCCTATCGGGCCAACCAGGATTCTGTTGCCATTTTTGAACTGTATGTGACGGCTCCGGATGATAACTCAAGTGTTACTAGAGTATCCGGGAGACCGATGGCAGGTAATGTCGACACTATTTTTGACTGGTCGCCGGACAGCGCCAGAGTGGCCTATCGGGCCAATCAAAGGACGGTAGATGCCATCGAGCTCTTTACCGCTACACCGGATGGTCAGGAAAATGACAGGGTCTCCGGTGAGCTTGCCAGCGGTGGTAATGTTGAATTATTTGAATGGGCGCCGGACAATTCAGGCATCGGGTATATCGCCGATCAGGAGGCTAACGAGGTGTTCGAATTATTTGCATCCACGCCGGATGGTGATGAACCCGCCAGGCTTTCCGGCTCGTTTGCTGAAGCCGGTGATGTTTTATTCTTTGATTGGGCCTCTGAGACAAATGTCGAATGATGATTGACTAATTAAGGAATTCTATCGATTAGACCGACCGTTTTGTTGGGTCGGCGGCGGGGCTGAAACCTGACCACTGACACCTAAAACCTTTATTCCGATAGCCTCAGTTTTTCGCTGATTCCCGTATAGGTTTTTCTCAGTTTCGGTTTTTCTATTTTGCCGGTTGGGCTTCTGGGAACTTCGCCGAAAATGATTTTTCTGGGCCTTTTGTATCTTGGCAGCCCTTTACAAAAGTCGGTAACTTCTTCTTCGGTCAAGGTTTGGTTGGGCTTGGCCTTAATGATGGCCGCCACTATTTCAACCAGGCGTTCATCGGGAAGGCCGATGACACCGACATCCTGCACTTTCGGATGCCCCATGATATGGCT
>JBAVYC010000583.1:0-4906 GCA_049698595.1 Desulfobacterales bacterium
GGTGGAGGAAGCGCTTCAAATTTATGTGAAAATATTAACCATTTGTCCGGAAGATATTGAAACCCTTTTAATCACCGGGCACATTTGTGTTGCTATTAAAAAATTTGATGATGCAGAAGAGTTCTACAATCGGGTGTTAGAGATTGATCCTCGAAATGAAGGCGCTAGACAATATCTCACGGCTTTAAATGATTATAAGGCAGATAAGGACAACCAAATTTCTGGTGAATCTCCAACCTCCCTGGAGTCAAAAAAAGAATCTGATATCATTGGAGACAATCAGCTCACCAATCTCCAATCAAAGACAGGCGATCACCGGTTTTCGGTTTCGATTATTATGAGCCTCGAAGGACTTCAGAGCTGTTTAGAGAATTGTTTGAAGTGCATTGAGCAGCATACTTTCGAATCTTATGAAATCATTTTTTTGGATAGCGGTGCAACCATGCCAGTGTTGAAATGGGCGAAGCGATTGGTCAAAAATAATCAAAATTATCGGCTCCTAAATATTGGGGAAAATATCGGTTGGCCTGAATGTATTAACAGAGGTATCCGCGCTTCAGCGGGTGAATTTATTTTGATTTTGCATAACGATGTCGTTGTCTCTAAAGCCTGGCTCTCAGACATGCTGGAATGCATTAATCGAGATTCCAAAATAGGCCTTGTGGGGCCCATGACAAATCAGGCCGTTGGAATCCAAAAGGATATAAATACAAATTACCGCTCAATTGATCATTTTGAAACCTATGCCAAAAAGTTTAGAAAACGGAACCGCTACAGACGTGTACGGCAAAAAAATATTTCAGAGATTTGTATAATATTCCGGCGAGAACTAATAGAAGAGATAGGGTATTTTGATGAAAATTTAAAAACAGAGGCTGTGGCGGTAGAGGATTTATGTTCCAGAATAGCCATGCGGGGGTATGAAAATGTTGTTGCTGCCGACGTCTACATCCATCATTACGACCGGCATAATACGAAAATAAACCGATCTGAAAATGAACAAAAAAAAGTGGAGGATAGAAAAGTTTTAAAAGAAAAAGTTACTGGTCTTGAGATGAAAAGTCCTGTCAGCGAGAAATTCCAAGCCTTAAAAATATTGGAACAGGCCGATGAATTAAACCAAAAAGGCCAACTTGATCAGGCGGTTGATACTTTGCTCTCAGGCATTGGTATGGATCGTGATGAACAAAAATTTTATCTTACTCTTGCAGAAATTTTACTGAACGCCGGAAGATTCAAAGATGCTTTGGATGCGCTCAATGAAATGCCGGAAAAAGAGGAAGCGGGTGCAGCAAATCATCAGAAAATCATAAAATACGGACTATTGGGGTATTGTGAAGAAGGCCTCGGTAGATATCGGGAGGCTGAAGAATATGCCGATCACGCCCTCTCACTGAATCCTTCGTCTGCGTCGGCTTTAAACTTGAAAGGAATACTTGCTTTTAAACAAAACAATAAAAAAGCGGCTGAAAACCTCTTCAAAAACGCAATAAAATCTGATCCGGGTTATGGCGAACCTTACACTAATTTGGGTGCCTTAAAATGGGAGACAGAACAGAAAGAAGAGGCTTTGGAACTGTTTGAAAGAGGGTTCATCCTGGATCCGACTGATCTCGATATCGCAACGATTTATCACTCTGCCATAAGTGAGGTGGGTGAGTTTAAGCGGGCCGTAAGCATCACGCTTGATGCAGCGGCAATGCATCCGTACAACAAAAAAATTAAATATATGCTAATTGACATTCTTGTCCAGCAAGGAAAATACGATCGGGCAATGCCTGAAATAGAAACAGCTATGCTCAAATTCGGCGTTGATGACGGTATTCTTTCTGCTGCCCTTAAAATCAGAGAAATACTGGGACCCAATCAGATATCTGAGCCTCAGCGCAGGACTGCCGTTTCTTTGTGTATGATCGTAAAAAACGAGGAGCAATATTTGGCTCATTGCCTTGCCAGTGTCAAGCCGATAGTCGATGAAATGATTGTGGTGGACACCGGTTCAGCCGACGGCACAAAGGATATTGCCGTGTCTTTTGGGGCCAAGGTTTATGATTATGATTGGAACCATGATTTTGCCGAAGCCAGGAATTTTTCTATTTCAAAGGCATCCGGAAGCTGGATTTTAATAATGGACGCCGATGAAGTTATTTCGCATCTTGATTACCCAAAATTTGAAGAGATAGTTAAAGTACCTCCTAAAAGTTCTGCAGCCTTTTCCATTATCACTAGAAATTACTGCACACTCGCCAACACTATCGGGTGGGTGGCGAATGATGGAAAATATTCTCAAGAAGAAGCCGGAATTGGGTGGATTCCAAGTG
Source organism: Desulfobacterales bacterium (assembly GCA_049698595.1). GTDB lineage: Bacteria > Desulfobacterota > Desulfobacteria > Desulfobacterales > JAFDCJ01 > JAFDCJ01. Next base: position 2,322 of record JBAVYC010000583.1, read on the forward strand.
TGAAAGTAAGATTGTTTTACGGCAAAGATCTAATTTGGTTCGAAGGCGTTGTTCACGAGTTGTTGGATCCGGTTTTAAAGAGAAAAAGAATAAAAATAGAACAGTGCAAGATACCAATACACCATTACGGACGACTTAATAAAGGAAACCTTGATCGCAAGGGAGAAATCTACTTTGAAATCGGCAAAAAAAAGCTTGAAGAAATGGGCGATGATTTAAACGCGCTTCGCGAGCTTGCGGTTCAGGCCACAATTATAGGGAAAAATGAAGATGCAATTGAACTGTGGGAAAGGCTCCTCGCTCTCAAACCTGACTCGAAATTGTCTGCAGAGGTATTTATAAACATGGGAACAGTTTATAGTAGAATGGGAAAATATCAGGATGCCCTTTACGCATCAAAAAAGGCTATTAAGCATTCCCCTGAATTGAAAGAGGCTATTTACAATTACTCAATGGCAGAATTGCATCTTGGGAATGCGGGTAAAACAATAAAAGTTCTAGAAGAGATGTTAACGAAAATTCCAGATTATCCACCGGCTCAATTCATCTTAGTTGCTGCGTATGCTTGTCAAGGAAACAAGGAACGCGCTCTTGAAGGGTTGAAAAAGTTGAAATCCATCAAAATGGGCACAGCTTTTGTGTACTCATGCGTAGAGCTGGCTAAAGGACTGATCTCAGCTGATCAGATTGATTATGCAATATCGCTGCTTGGCGCTGCAATTGATAGTGAAATTGTTAATGCCGACTTACTGAATCTTTTTAAAGAGTGCCTGAATATTAAAGAAAATACTGATACTTTTGGTGACATTAATGCTCAACTATCGATGCCAGCAAAATCAGTAGAACGATTTAAAAATTCTTATTTATAGTTGTTTTCCTGACCTTTTGAAAATTTAAACAAAATGATAGTAAAATATTTATTTATCAGTTAATAAAATAGGAAACTCACGTGGTTACTAACATGCACGGCGGCGAGAGCTCCAATTTTAATGCGGCCAACGAGGTGAAAAGGGGCCTTTATTACCATCAAAACGGGAAAATTAACGAAGCAGAAGAAATCTACAAAAAAATACTTCGAATCTTCCCTTTGGATGCGGATGCATTGCATTTGTTAGGTGTTATTGAAAATCTAAAGGGGGAAAACGATACTGCAATCAGCCTTATTGAAAAAGCCATTCAAATTAATCCCCACAATGCAATTTACTACAACAATCTTGGAAACGCTTACAAGGATCGGGGCAGGGCAGATGTTGCCATTTTGTGCTATGAAAAAGCCTTACAGTTCAAAACAAATCTCGCTGACATTTATCTTAATATAGGCAATGCACAAAAAGAGTTGGACCACTTAGACGATGCGATTTCGTCATTTAAAAAAGTCCTTCGCATAAAGCCCGACTGTGCAGAAGCCTACTATAACCTCGGCAATGCGTTTAAGGAAAAAAAAATCCTTGATGAAGAAATTGCCTGCTATCAGAAAGCCGCTGAACTATCTCCGAATTTCACCGATGCTCTTTATAATCTGGGCAACAGTTATAATCGGATAGGGGAAAAACTTAAGGCTATAGCGTGCTACCAAGAATGTTTGCAATTAAACCCGAACAGCGCTGAAGTATACAACAATCTGGGAAGCACTTTAAAAGAATTAGGAAATCTGGAGGAAGCGGTCTCATGCTTCCAAAAATCCATAGAGATAAATCCGGACTTTTCTCAAGCTTACAGCAACTTAGGAAATGTGTTGAGAGATATGGGATATTATGCCGAGGCAATTTCTTTTTATCAAAAGACACTACAATTAACACCGGAAAATGCTGATGCCTATTTAAACTTTGGTATCACCCTTTCAGATCAAGGTCGGTCTGCTGAAGCGATTATCTGCTTTCAGAAAGCTAGTAAGCTTAAGCCTGATTTTGCCGAAGCCAATAATCATATTGGTGTTTATCTATGGAATCAGGGAAAATTTGATCAAGCGGTCTTTTATTTTAAGAAAGCCATTCAGATCAAACCCGACTACACTTCTGCTTATACTTAAATGTTAAATGAAAATTAAAAAAATCGCTGTGGGCTTCTGTCAATTAGGCATTTAAAGGAAAATGCGCTTGTGGAGGCCTGATTTGCACGAAGTTAACAAAAAAAAGCCTCCCTGTGCGCATCCACGCAATTTTAAGCAACGCTGGTTGGTTACAGCGAAGTTGTTTTTATCAGGGAGGAGGAGATTTAATAAGGCGGTCGATCAGCGCGCCCTTCCACTGGGTGGGAGGGAAAAATTGTGGTCGCAACCAAATGGCAGGTAAAAGACGGCAGGCCGTCAGATTTTGGCAGTGATTCAGGAGTATAAAGCGGAGATCTACCGAAAGGAGAAAACAACAATCCCTGGGATCGAATTTGGGAGCAAAAATCGGAAGCAAAGAGGGTGGCTCATTCTAGCTGAATAAGGTTCAAGATGGATTTTTCGATGTGCGGAGGTTTTAACTTTTCTTTGATGGCCGGATCGTTAGTTTGGTGAAGTTTTGTAAACAAGACGGTGGTTTTGACAACAAATTTAAAAGCACGGTGGAGCAGTAGGACAATGGCTGCCATTTGGGCAA
>JBAVYC010000584.1:0-3497 GCA_049698595.1 Desulfobacterales bacterium
TTTTTGGCCAGAGGCGCCGCTCGTGTATAACTATGCCAAATTGGCACGGTTTCTTGATGATTAACCTGGCCGATTTCGAAGCCGGGTTGAACAGCGAACCGCAGAATATCGAATAACGAATATCGAATTTCGAAGGATGGCATCGCTTCGCGAAATCTTTTTTAAGCAGACAGAATACATTCATTCGACATTCGTCATTATTATATCCCTTTATCATAATAAATCCGGAAAGGAGGAAAAAATTTGACTAACGGCTACGATACACACAGAAAAACAATCGGATATATTTTATGGATTTTTGGCTTTTTAGGGGCGCATCGATTTTATTACGGCAAGCCTTTATCCGGCACCATTTATTTTTTTACCCTGGGGCTGTTATTTATCGGCTGGATCGTGGATTTTTTTCTGATCCCTTCCATGGACCGCGATGCGGACTTAAGGTTTAAGGCCGGAAAGATCGACTATAACATGGCCTGGATCCTGTTGACATTTTTAGGCCTCTTCGGTGTTCACCGCATGTATATGGGAAAATGGATCAGCGGCATTCTGTATCTGTTCACCGGTGGACTGCTAGGAATTGGAATTATTTATGATTTTTGGACCTTAAATGACCAGATTACCCTGATAAATGCTTCCAGCTAATTTGATTTTCAATTTTGGTGGTGAGCTGGCAGCGTTAGGCGCTGCTTTTTTATGGGCAGCCGCCTCGGTCTTGTACGGACGGATCGGGCAGTATCTCTCACCATTAAAAATGAATTTAATTAAAAATCTCATCGCCCTGGCGATGATTTTGGGGGTCTTATTACCCGGCGGCGGGGAACTTTTCAGCGGAATCGATTTATTCGCCGGCATTTTGCTGTCGCTCAGCGGAGGGATTGGAATCGGACTGGGCGACACCGCCTATTTTGGTGCCCTCAAGCATTTAGGTGCTCGCAGGGCGATTCTCCTTATGATTCTATCACCACCCATCACCGGAATTCTTGCCCTCATTTTTCTGGGAGAAAACATATCTGTCGGCGCCTGGCTGGGGGTTATGATAACGGTCACGGGCGTAGCCTGGGTAATTTCGGAACGGGATTCTGCTGCAGACGTCGGTACCAACCGCAAACTGCTTGGTATTGGGTTGGGCTTAATTGCTGCTGTGGGGCAGGCAATCGGAGCCATATTATCCCACGCGGCCTTCCTGCATATGAGCATCAGCCCACTTCGCAGCGCCTTGCTTCGTTTAATCGGCGGCACGGGATTTATATTGATTTGTATGCTATTATTGAAGGATTCCAGCGGGCTGGGATATGGGAATATGGATTCTTTTCGACGCTGGCGGGCCATCATATTTACAGTTTTTATCGGGACCTTCATGGGAATCTGGCTGCAGCAGATATCACTCAAGTATGCTGCGGCCGGCGTCGCCCAGACGCTTTTCGCAACCAGCCCCCTGTTTGTCTTACCGATTGTCGCCGTCATGGGTGAATACATCAGCCTGCGCTCACTTTTTGGCGCCATATTAGCGATTGCCGGCGTTGGGCTTATTTTCGGTCTGCAATAAATAGCTATTGGACGACGGAACTTATCGTCAAAAACCCGTATCAACATATTCGGATCTTCGAAAATGTGATTATTTCATCCGATTTACAATAACTCGGATCATTTCTTCAATATGTGGGCTGATGTTTTTAAATGCCACCCCGATTCCAGCCTGATTCGCTCGGGCGATCTTTCCTCTGAGCTTGAGCGATTTGTCGAAGCCCTCCAAATTAAAAGCCAGTATCACCTCTTCGCCCATGCTCAAAGGACGCCGGGTTTCGATAAACAGACCGTTTGCGCTAATATTTGTTATTTGATTGGCGTAAACGCGATCATTTGCTGCGTAGTTGACCGAAATATCGCATGATCTTCTGATATTCTCCCTTTTATCTTTAACCAGGAGTTGTTCGGCATGATCCAGGACTTCCTTTTGCTGTTCTTGATTTAACTCTATAACTATTTGAAAAAGTTGTGAAATAATGGCATTGGTTTTTATTTCGGTTTTTTCTTGAGCGCTCATATGATACCTTTTTGCGGTTTTTAATTTATTTACAGTTCAATGCCATATTTATCGGATTATTTTTTACCAACTTTAACCAAACTTGATGGGTCTTATTTGATGAGAATTCCCGTTTCAGGCTTTATAAGGCACCGCGGGCCGGCATGCGCACGGCAGGACTCTACTTAAAAAAGTTCAGCAGGGCATGCAGATTGGTCAGCGGATGGGGCGGGCACCCGGGAATGAACAGGTCCACCGGCAGAAGTTCATCCAGCCCTTCGGCGACTTCGGGACTGCCCCGGAAGGGACCGCCGCTCAAAGGACAGCTGCCCACGGCAATTACCACCTTGGGGGCGGGTACGGCATCATAGGTTACCAGCAGCGCTTTTTTCATGTTTCGTGAAATGGGGCCGGTCACGACGATGGCATCGGAGTGCCGGGGCGAGGCCACGAAATTGATGCCAAATCGCGCCAGGTCAAAGAAGGGGGTGGCCAGAACGTTCAGGTCGGCTTCACAGGCATTGCAGCCGGCGGCCGACACCTGGCGCAACTGGAGGGAGCGGCCGAACAGTTTTTTGAAATGCTGGCGGGAGTGGTCGGCCAGGTCCGGGAAGTCGCCCGCCGTAATCAGGTGGTCTTTTTCGGCAACAGCGAGTTCGAAATTGCGGCTGAAGGAGATGAATTTGCCCTCGGACAAACGCTCACAGGTACCGCAGAAGACGCAGCGGCCCAGATCGATGACCTTATTTTCCGCATCGATGGCATCCTGGGGACAGGCATCCGCGCATTGGACAGCCAGTTCAGAGGATGCCGTCCGGTGGACCGTTGGCCGCCCGCGGTAGCGTGCCGGCAGTTTGATGGGGGTTTTGGGATAGGTGCTGGTTCTGTAGCCTTGTTCGAACCGGTTTTTCAGTGTGTTGAGCATAGTCGTTTCACTTCCAGTGTTTGAAAGTTGTTGGTTGCTTACCTATAGATCGAAGCCGCAGTATGAGAGATTGTAGCTCTTGTTGTTGAGCGGGAAATCGGAGATTCCCGTATCTCTAAGGGACATGGATAATCCGTTCCAGTTGTGGAAGGATGGATCCTTGACCTTGTACTTAAGAATCTTACCCTCGGTGTCGGTGATCAGGCAGTGGGACAATTCTCCGCGCCAGGCCTCGTTAAGCGTGACAACAAACGAATCGGGGGCCGCTGCCGCAACCGGATCCTCAACGATGCTTGTTTCCACGGGTTGTTTGAGCAGGGACCGGATGATCTCGATGGACTGCATCACCTCATCGGCGCGTATTTTGGCCCTGGCAAACACGTCGCCGTCGGTCATGGCGTGTTCGGGGATCTGCAGCTGCGGATAGTGCTCCGAGGGGAAGCAACGTCGGATATCGTATGGGTTGCCGCAGGCCCTGCCGGCCGGTCCTACCAGCCCGAGTCTTTGCGCATCTTCCGTGCTCACCGTACCGCAGTCTTCAAAACGGGA
>JBAVYC010000585.1:0-4769 GCA_049698595.1 Desulfobacterales bacterium
CCCTTGAAGGGATGGAAATTCGCGGTTTCAAGGGCTGGTACGTCAGGAATTTCATGAACCCGGAGGATTTCATGAAACCGAGCTCGCGAAAACAAAGCGTTGATCAGATTGCCAAACTGGCCCGGCAAGGCGGTGGCTGGCTCGTCATTACCGGTGAGGGGCAGACGGTTTCTGATTTAATCGACAGCGGGAGAAGATTTGAAAAAATGGCTTTGACGGCGCGGGAACGAAACATCGCAATTCAACCCATGACCCAGTATCTGGAGGAAAAATCCGGTTTGAAGCAGATCGCGGCCGAACATGACCAACGCGTGATTCCTCATTTTGTGTTGAGGATCGGCTATTTGGATACCTACCCGGATCCGGTTAGCCTGCGTCGACCGGTGAGCTGGTTTGTACGCTCATGATCCAGTAGAATCGGATTTGAAACAAATTCTTTGAAGCCGATGACTCCGGAATCTGTAAACTATAGTGTGCGGTACCTGTACCTTCTGGCGGCCAGCGCTCTGAAGATATGAAAAATGGTATTATTGACATCATATGTGATGTGATATACCATTCGACACCATGTTTAGGTTTGTTTTTGATACAGATGCCATTGTTGCCGCTATGCGCAGTCCAAGCGGTGCGTCAGCAGCATTGTTAGGCGCAGTCCTGGACAGGCGGTTAACGATGCTGGCCAGCGTACCGCTTTTTTTTGAGTACGAGGCCAAATGCACTGATCCAGTGCATTGGACCGCCGCAGGCATGTCCAGGGAGCAGGCCGACATCTTCATTAATGGTATTGCCGCTTTGGTCTTACCGGTCAAAACGTATTACCTCTGGAGACCTATGTTGCGTGACCCCAACGATGAGATGGTTCTGGAAGTGGCAGTCAGTGGCAGGGCCGATGCCATCGTGACGTTTAATTTGCGCGACTATGGCGCTGTACCAAAAACATTTAATATTGAAGTCATTAAGCCATCAACTGCGATCCGGAGGGTGAGAAATGAGTGAAACATCAACATATCCATTGCGGCTACCCAAATCGCTTAAAGATGAGGTAGCCAAAGTTGCTAAGCGGGACGGTACCAGTATCAATCAGTTTATCGCCATCGCTGTAGCTGAAAAAATCTCAGCCCTGGAAACCGAGAGGTTCTTTGCTGAACGAGCGAAACGGGCAGACATGGAGGCATTCCGGGCAATTCTTTTCCGTCCTGGTGGGGAGCCTCCACAAACTGGAGACGAACTTGGATGATGTATTCTTGGGCATAGCTTTGAATTTGAATTCAATAGCCTGAAATTTAGTTGATGTGCAATACGCTACCAGAGCGCTTGGATAAATTTTTCACGAATGATTGGCCTTTTCGTTCCATTCACCGACCTCCAGATCAATTAATTCATCCGGGTCACCAACAATACAGTTGCGCCGTTTCAAATTATCAAATTTGCTCTTTTTTTCTTCCAGCACAATCTTTAATTTATGGCCTTTCCTTTCTATTTCCACGGGCGTGCCGGTTTCAATAACCCGGTCAACGATTTTAAATAGTTGGCTTCTTAATGCCGTCAAAGAGATCGGTGTCATTTTAATCCTCAATACCCCATAAAACAATAGTATTTGTACCGGTACGGTTTATATATTACGTACTGTACGTTGTCAAGGGGTGGCAAAATGAGAAGCCCTTTCGTTGCAATTTCTGCTTGACAGGACCATTTATAAGAGCTATTAAAGATACTATAAAAATATCTTTTAAAGGATTTATACTATGCTTACCAAAATCCATGCAGACTATGCGGTCAGTATCACCGAGCTAAAGAAAAATCCACAAGCCCTTATCGACAATGCCCACGGCGAGGCGATTGCACTGCTCAACAGAAACAAGCCGACTGCTTATATCATCCCGGCAGAAACTTACGAGAAACTGATGGACGTCGCAGATGATTTAGAGCTTGGCCGAATTATCGAGGAACGCAAAGCTGAAAAAGCAGATGCTGTTGAGGTTAGCATGGATGAGCTATAAGCTTAAATTTCTGCCGAGCGCCTTGAAAGAATGGCGCAAACTGGCACCGGAAATAAGAGAGCAATTCAAAGCGCATTTGAGCCGCAGGCTTGAAAATCCCCACATCGATAGCGCAAGGATCAGGGGCTATAACCATCATTACAAGATTAAGCTGCGGTCCGCGGGCTATCGACTGGTTTACGAGGTCGAAGAAAAAGAGATCACCGTTTTCGTGATATGTGTTGGCCGCAGGGATACAATTTATAAAATACTTAAAAAGCGCAAATCAAATAAAAATCAGTGAAAGAATATATCCATCAGATTGGAATAAAATCGGGATAAAATTTAGAGGACATATTACGGGTGATTTTCACCAGCTCACCTGGTTTTTAAACCGCCGTCAATTCCATCTGGCGCTGATAAAGTCGGCTGTAAAGACCGTCGCGCTGCATCAGTTCGGTGTGATTGCCGGTTTCAACGATTGTGCCGGAATCCAGGACCAAAATTTTGTCTGCATTGCGAATCGTACTCAGGCGGTGAGCGATGACCAGTGATGTGCGCCCTCTCAGAACTCTCTCTAAAGCCTGCTGAATCAAGAACTCGGCTTCGGCATCCACGGACGAGGTGGCCTCGTCTAAAATGAGGATTCTCGGATCGGCCAGAATTGCCCGGGCCAGGGCAAGTCGCTGCTTCTGCCCGCCGCTTAACTTGACGCCACGTTCACCTAACTCGGTATCGAAGCCCTCGGGCAGCTTTGTAATGAAATCATAGGCATTGGCCGTCCGGACGGCTGCAATCAGTTCATCTGCGGTGGCATCCGGCTTACCGTAAAGCAGGTTTTGGGTGACGGTATTGTTAAACAGGAATGAGTCCTGCAGGACCACGGCGACCTGGTGTCGCAGCGAGGCCAGCTTGATATCACGGAGATTATGACCGTCAACGGTGACGCGTCCCTGGATGGGGTCATAAAATCTGCAGATCAGATTGGCAATGCTGGTTTTGCCGGCCCCGCTGGGGCCGACCAGGGCAACCATTTCTCCCGGCGCCATTTTGAAACTGATGGCATGCAAAACCCGGTCACCGGTGCCGTAGCGGAAGGTAACCTGATCGAATACCATCTCTCCGCGGATGGTTGGCAGATCAATTGCGTTCGGCGCGTCGTTGACCTCGGTTATTTCATCCAGCAGTTCAAATATGCGCTCACCCGCTGCGATGGCTTCCTGAAAAATGTTGTCTACCTCCGTCAGGCGATTGATGGGTTCATAAAAAGAGGTAATATAGGCCAGGAACGCCACCAGAGTTCCCAGGGTCAATTGGCCGCGCACCACCATCACGGCGCCGATGCCCAGCACGGCAACGGTTCCCAGGGCACTCACAAAACCAATGGTCGGGAAAAAAACAGACCAGTAACGAATCCCTTTTACGCGGGCGTGATAATAGCGTTCGCTTTCGGCTGCAAAGCGTTTTCGTTCCAGATCTTCGCGGGCAAAAGCCTGGATGACCTGGATGCCGGACAGGTTGTCTTGAAGTTTGGCATTGATGTTACCCAGCCGGGCACGAACGCCGCGGTAGACAGGTCGTATTTTCGTGTTGTAATGCCGCAACGCCAGGGCCAGAATGGGGATCGGAATCACGACCAGGGCGGCCAGGCGGTAATCCAGCACAAAGAGAATTATGGAACCGCCTGCCAGCCGGATCAAATCCACGGCCGTGAGCGCCGAGCCATGGGTGACGAAGTGCTCCAGCGCGCTGAGATCATTGGTGACCCGGGACATTAACTCCCCGGTTGAAGTTCGTTCAAAAAAGGAAAGAGACATTTTTTGGAGATAGGCATACAGCCGGATACGCAGGTCCAGAATGAACTTTTCGCCCAGAGTGTGGCGCACGTAATTGTCGCCGATCTGAACCACCTGATGCAGGGCATAGGCGCCAACCAAGCCGATGATCAACATTGCCAGCAAACTCAAATCGCGGGCGGTGATGACCTCATCCACTATCGATTTTTGAAAAAGCGGCGGCACCAGTTCCAACCCGGCGCGGCCAATCAGCAAGACGGCGCTGATGATGATGGTTTTCCAGTAAGGCGCTAAAAGAAGAAAAAGCCTTTTTAGAATCTGCATAAATGCTCCTAAGGGCCTAGCGTGGTGACCAGAGCACCATCCGCGGTTTCTTCCCCAACTGTTTGGACAACGCTTCCAAGGGTCCCCATTGGATAACGTTAGCCATGCAGTGCTGAACGCAGGCCGGCTGAAAGCCTTTTTTGGTGCGCGGCGCACACAGGATGCACAGTTCGGTTGGAAACGGCAAAAAACACAGGTAGGCCTTGCCTTTGGGCAGCGGTTGTACCTGCTCGATGACCTGCATGCCGGATGATCCCGCCTCATGACCATATTCCTGGCAACAGGCGACCCGGCAGGCATAGCAGCCAGTACAGTATTCGTAATCGATTAAAAGACCATATTGCGGCTTTTTAGCCATAACTTATTGCTCCTAGTTGTCTGTTTTATAAATACGGCACAAATTGTGTTTGATCGGGGCGCCCAGACCGTCTTTGCCCTGATCACCCATCGGCAAGAGCATATTGATGTTATGTTCCCAGGTTCCGTATAGCTCCGGCTCGGCACCCTTTTTTTCCGGATACCACCAGGCGTGGGTGGCCATCACCATCCAGGGCGGCACCACCAGGGTCACTTTGGCCTTGAAGCGCGCCCGTCCCATCCAGTTTTCAACCCAGACCCACTCACCGCTGCCGATATCGTGTTGTTTGGCAGTCTCCGGGTGAATCTCCAC
>JBAVYC010000586.1:0-27644 GCA_049698595.1 Desulfobacterales bacterium
TGATCGTTCAATTTCATCAGGTTTCATAAATTTAATTCCTTTGGTTCCGGTATATCAGGCAATTTTCTACGAAGCACCCGGCGGCATCGGGTTGGCTGCCGAAATGCAGATGATTGTAACTTCCGAGAGTACGATTGATGACAAAGCCTTCCGGCGCCTTATCCATTCCCGACCTGTCTGAAATTGCAAAGGCGGTCGGTACATCCCGCGACAGGTTAACCAGTTCGGAATAATGAAACTCATGTCCCCGAATGGTCAAACCCACATTTCCAATAATGGTCTTGCGGTTCAGGGTAATTTCGCGATATCCAAGGGCCTTAAGGCGGTTAAACATTCTGGTTGCAAATGGAAAACAACCGCTCATTCGATATCTATTGTTATCAAGATCGACCAACTCCTGACACAGGTACATGAAACCGCCGCACTCACCGTAAATCGGCATGCCGTCAGCGCTTTTTTTCTTTACCCGGTTTTTCAAGGCCGCATTTTCAGCAAGTTTTGCGGCAAATAGTTCCGGATATCCACCCCCCAAATAGAGCCCATCTATATTTTCCGGCAGATCACGGTCGACCATCGGCGAAAAAAAGACGAGCTCCGCCCCCTGGTGTTCCAGCAATTCTAGATTATCGGCATAGTAAAAGCAAAACGCATTGTCCCGTGCCACAGCGATGCGCACTGTTTTTTCACTTCGCTCAGGCGGCTTTCCCCGGATTTGCCCGGTCAGGGCGATGTCCGGCAATTTGTCTAAAAGCAAGTCCAGATCAATACTTTTTTCGATAAGATCCGCCAGCCGATCGATGCTCTCTTCGGCTAGGGGATGATCTTCCCGGGTCACAAGCCCCAGGTGTCTTTCCGGAATGGCAATGTCCTGGTTGCGAAGAACGCCCCCTAAACAAGGCATCTCAATGCGGTCCTGCACTGCTTCCATCAGATACTGCAGGTGCCGCTTGCTGCCCAGGTTGTTGAATATGACACCGGCATAGGCCAGTTCCGCATCAAACTGTTCAAAGCCCATGACGATTGCAGCGGCGCTGCGAGCCATACTGGCAGCATCCACCAGCAGGATTACGGGAAGTTTTAGCCATTTGGCCATTTGAGCGGTCGAACCGGCTTCACTTCTACCGTCGTAGCCGTCAAAAAGCCCCATAACACCTTCGACGACGGCAATATCCGCATCTTGCATGCATTTTGCGAACGTATCCAGATTGAAATTTTGGGACAACATCCAACCGTCTAAATTTCGGCAGCCGACACCGGTAATCCTGCTGTGGTGACCGGGGTCGATAAAGTCGGGGCCCACCTTAAACGGTGCGACTTTCAGACCCCGCTTGACCAGAGCTGCCATCAATCCCAGGCTTATTGTGGTTTTACCACAACCGCTTTTTGTCCCACCGATGACGATTCCTTTAATTTTTTGCTCCTTTGGCGCTTGTTTATCTTGTATGAAACTAGATTTCAAAAGTTGGAGTTGGTTTTATCCTGGGCCACTTTGCCTTGTAGGTTGGGTTGAGCCTACTCCAGGCTTTGTTGGGTTTCGTTGCACTCAACCCAACCTACATTTTGCCGGTGTTATTGCAAAATGCGAAACCCAACAACGGCCAATTTCGGAACCGAGTCCCAAAAGTTTCTTTTCCGATCAAGCTGGACGCTCGCGACCGGCGGCGGCGCTGAACCTTGAACCCTGAACGATTGCACAAATTAGTTAAAACCGGGCTGTTCCCTTAAAAGTTTTGCCCGGTTTGTATCAAAAATATCCGGATACAGAATTTTACCAATCTCATAAATCCCTTCCAGTAACCTTAAGGTGGGTCGTGAAACGATCTGCTCATCGATAATGAAGATTTGATCGTCGTAAACCGCCTTGATGGCATTGAAGCCGGATTCGCTTTTTATCATCGCAACCGTGGGACGATTCATGGCGCCGGATTGGGCCAGGTATATGTCAATTTGTTTTGCGCGAGACAGGATGCGTTCTTTGCCATATCCGGCAATATTGGTGTTTCTGACCGGCTTGGCGTCGCTCGCAACATTGATCCCACCGGCAGTCTCCAGGGCGAATATGGCCATGGAATCCGGTGAAAAGGTTTTCATCTTGCTGTGGATGGATTCAAAATAAACCCGTTTTTTCACCGCTAGTGAGGAAGTCGCCGCATTGAGATTCGAGGAAATATTTTGAAAATGCGATACCATATCAGAAGCCTGTGTTTGTCTGCCCGTTAATACACCCAGGATTTTCCAGTACGCATACATTTCGCTGACGGTTGCCGGCTGCAAAGACACGACCGCAATACCGCTCTTTTCCAAGCGGGTCACAAATTGCGGGTACCCCCGGTCGATCATGGGGCGCACAAATACCAGATCCGGACGGGCAGCTAAAAATTTTTCAGGGTCATCGTGATATGAAAACACCGGTTTGGTTAAAGCCAGGGCCGGATAAGTTTCATGGCGCGTGACCCCAATGATCTCCTTGTCAAGTCCCAGGCTGAAGAGATTCTCCGTGTGGGCACCGTAAAGGGAAATAATTCGTTTATACGGTTTATCGACCGCAATCCTTCTGCCGGATTGATCTATCACCACATTTGGGCTTTCCGTCAGAGATTGACCCTTCGCCCCTGCCGGGACAAACAGACTACAAGACAGAATGACGCTGATCATTAAACAGAGCCGATTAATTTTTTGTGGACTATTTTTCTTCATGGCTATTTTTTAAATACCACCTGCAATGAGTCGGAATAGGATTCCGTATAGACTTTGGCATCGACGTTGAAAACTTCGCGCATCGTACCCGGATTCAACACGTCTCGGGTGGCACCATGGATAACGATGCGTCCTCCGGACATGAAGACCAGATAATCGCAGTACACCGCCGCCAGGTTGATATCCTGCATTACGGAAATGATGGTTTTGCCCTGTTGCTTCATGCGTCTTTCGCAGATATTTAAAAGGCTGATGGAGTGGTTGATATCGAGGTTGGATGTCGCCTCGTCCAGAATCAGCACCTGCGCGCCCTGGGCCAAGGCCCGGGCAAAAACCACGCGCTGTCTTTCACCGCCGCTGAGTTCGTTGATGAACCGACCGGTAAATTCACTCACCCCCGTTTTTTCCATGATGTCCTGAACAATGTTGACATCTTCGGCCGAAGGGGCGGAAAATCTTGGAATATGCGGATAACGCCCCATCATCACCACTTCTTTGACCGTAAAGGGAAAGTTAATATAAAAATTCTGGGGAACCAGTGAAATTTCCTTCGATAACTCTTTGGTCGAATAAGTCCCTAGATCTCTGTCTTTATATTCAATCCTCCCGGCTGTGGGCCGGCGATGTTTGGCAAGCAGATCCAGCAAGGTGGTTTTTCCGCACCCGTTGGGACCGATAATGCCACAGAACATACCCGGCCCGAAGGACAAGGAGATGTCGTCAATGACTTTTTTTTCAGAATAAGAGAAACTCACACCGGTTAGTTCAAAGGGCATTCCTACAATACCTTTCGCATTCTCTGCTGTTTGCGAAAAATATAGCAAAAAAATGGTCCCCCGATGAGCGCCGTCAGCACGCCGATGGGTATTTCGGTCGGCAAAACAGCCCGTGTAATGGTGTCGGCGATCAGCAATAAAATAGCTCCTGCTAAAAGAGACATGGGTATCAGCCGCCGGTTGTCCGGTCCGGTCAGCAATCGCATCATATGGGGGATTAAAAGCCCCACAAAACCGATGATGCCCGACACGGACACACAAATCGCCGCAACCAGCGATGCGGTTACCAGCAGGAAGATGGTTACTTTCCTTGTATCCACGCCTAAAGAAGAGGCCGTTCGATTTCCCAATGACAAAAGGTTCATATCCCGCGCAAAAAACATGAAGGCTAAAAAGCCGAATGAAATAAACAAAAAAGTGAGACCGACATCCGTCCAGGTTTTCGACCCAAAACTTCCCATTAACCAGAAAATGATGACGGCAACCTGTTCGTCGGCGACATACTTTAAGAAACTGATACCGGCCGATAATATGGCTGCCACGATGATGCCGGAAAGGATCAGATTGTTCGAAGAAAGTCCCCCGCTGGAAGATGAGAGATATAACACGAATAATAATGTCACGGCAGCGCCGATAAAGGCAAACAAGGGGACCGAATAGGATCCCATCATCCCGATGTTAAATAAAATCGCCAGGGAAGCACCGAAAGCCGCTCCGGCAGACACCCCCAGCGTATAGGGATCTGCCAGCGGATTTAACAGAATGCCCTGGAACACAACGCCGGAGATGGCTAATCCTGCACCGACGACAGCGGCCGATAAAATCCTGGGCAAGCGCACATCCATCACCACAACCGGGAAAATAGAATCCATCCCCTCGAGCAGATGCAATTGCCCGCCTAATTTAGCAAAAATGATCTTTATCACAGTCGCCGGGGGCAACTTGATGTAACCCATGCCAGTTGAGATAATAATCACCGCACCCAGAAATATCGCCAACAGGGCAAATTGAACTGCCGCTGCCTGCTGCAACTTTTTTCTGAATCGGCTTGTTTTTTTAAGCTTGCTGAACAGCATTTGTATCCTTAAACAAAAAAACCCTTCAAGCATTTTCGGCTTGAAGGGTTGCACCCTGTTTACTTGGCCCTTATGTGTCTGTAACCTAGAACTCTGTTCCGACGCAGAGTTGCGGCAATTCTTTAAGGCAGGTCTTCTGGCTTCCCCGCCCTTCCAGCAGCCTTCCCATCCCGATCAATCGAAACAGTGGCATAGTGTAACTAAAAGAGTCCCTTTTCGTTCAGAACGAAAAAGGTGGGGTCACAGCGGCGGGACCACTCCCGATTTTCACGGGATTCCCTATTAGCTCCTGCGAGCACCTTAAGAATACAAGTGGATTTACTATTAAATGTATTTTTTATCAAGAAAAAAATAAAAGACGTCGTCTATGGGTTTTGTGGCTACCATATAGGTAGGAAAGGGGATTGGAGGATTATCGGCGAAAACTGCTAAATGATGAACTCAGATGGCTGAACGCCGAACAGAGCCGGATTGTACGTTTTTAAAATGTTGCGCTTATACCGGCCGTCGGAAGTTTCACGTTCAGCAAGGTCCACGGTTTCACCGCGGGTGTAGCCCTGGCCATCTGCCGGGAGCAAGATTGTCACCAAAGGATGCATGCCGTCGCTTTGTTCCGGGTTTTCCGATACAAGTCCTATTTCTCCGGTGTTAAGCTCCACCAGAGTTCCAACCGGATAAACGCCGAGCATGTTGATAAAGGCTTTGAGCAGAATCGGGTCAAAATCTTTACCGGCACTTTCACTCATCATACTCAAAGCTTGGTCCGGGCTTATTGCTTCGGTTCGATATATTCTGTGAGATGTGATGGCGTCAAACACGTCCACGATAGTCAAAATCCTGCCAAATAGACTCAGCGGTTCACTGCGCCAGGACCGCGGATAGCCGCTTAAGTCGTATTTTAAATGATGTTCAAAAGGCGCCAGCATGATTTTGGATTTAAGCTCTCGGGGGGCTCTTAATTTTGAAATGTGGCGAACGCTGTTCAATGAGTGCTTTTGAATTACCTTAAACTCATGGTCGGTGAGACGTCCTTGTTTGTTGAGTATTTTTAGCGGGACATCGACTTTGCCGAGGTCATGGAATAGTCCGCAGATTCCCAACGTTTCAAGTGCGTTCTTGGTGAGCCCGATGTGCTGGCCCAGACATATGGCAAGTATCGAGACGTTGACCGAATGGGTGTAGGTATAGTCGTCATGATCTCGCAATGTGCTCAGCTTCAACAGAATCGACCGTTTCTCGATCACCAGATCGACCGTCTTCTGGACAATTCGAACCGTTTGACGTATTCCCGCCGGCCGATTATCGGTTACCTTGCCGATAACTTCTTTTAGTGACGCAATGGAGCCGGCATAGGCTACTTCAGCGGTTTTAATGACCTTGTTTTCTTGATCGGCATCCATGGATATCGTCAGCGAATCGGTCCCCTCCAAATTGTGAATGCTGTCCGGATCAGGTTCCGAAATTATTTCGACCCAATCCAACCCTTTATCACTGATCTGGGCTTCGAGCCAGCCGGACGGATCGTTGCGGGATGCAGCCTTGTTCATCAGGTGGGCAAAAATCAGCACCTCCCTCAAATCCTCGCGTTGAATCGCAATCGAAAGGGATAGACCGTGGAGACCACGCTTTTCAAAGTAGACCAGAGCATTGTTGATTAGATTAGCGGTTTCGCGACGATAAAGAACCTTTTCCTGCTGCAGGTAGAAGCGGCCGGAAATAATTTGAATCGTTAAATGGCTTTCGTCACCATCGAATCGATTGACGGCCTGAATAAAATATTCAGCGCTTTGGATCACCAGCTGATTGTTATCCCGATGGATTCGAACGGCCTGCACCATTTTGTAAAAGGCCGTAAACAGGTTCTCGCTCAGCAGCACATGGTCATTTGAAGTATTGGTTTTCTCATCTGCACTCATTTCGCCTGTCTCCCGGCAATTGCATTACGTGCTGCGCGCTTGATGGGCGGAAAGAAGCTGCGGGTCGCCTGCCGGAGGATATCATCCGCCTCAGGTATCTTCAGTTCCGCCAGGGCCACAGCCGCGCCGCGCCGTTGCGGCGATCCGCCGACATTTAGGATTTCCCACCAGGATCGTTCCTCCAGAGTCGCCTTTAAATAAGGGATTGAACGTGAGGAGCCGCATTTCCCAAGTGCTGTGTAGCAGGCTAGAATATGGTCGGAATCGGAAATGTTAAATGCTTTTTGATCTAGATACTCCAGCAAAGGCTCTTCCGAGGTTCGATTCCTTTCAGAAGCCAGCCGGCTCAGGATTTCACGACGGATAATGTCACTAGGATCATCAAGCAAAAAGAAAAAAAACCGTTGCACGCGACCGTTTCGTTTAAGAAGTTGTTTTAGCGCTTCCCTGCGGACGTCAAGTGAAGGGTGTCGGGCCATATCCAACAGAAGCCTTTGTGGATCTTTTCCGTCAAAATGTCCGACAATGGTCACAAGTTGCCGTACCATAAGGTCATCCGGCGCTTTGAGCAATTGGCTTAGCGGGTTCAAATCCTGCTTCGACAAAATTCCAATGGCTTCCATCAGCCGGCGCCGCAAGGCAGCCGATGAGATCTCGGACAGAAGCGGACCGAGAGTGAAAACTGCTTTTGGTTGCAACATTCGCAGAACCTGCCGAAATAATTTTAATCGGGTGGGATCCTCTGATTTGAAATCTGGGAGATAGTCCTCTAAAGCCTCCAGGACCTCTGACTCGGAGACCGATTGGAAAAATTGATCGATCAGCGGTTTGCGCCAGATCTTGGTTGCAGCGTCCCCATCAGGCAATTTGTAAAGATGATCAAGGAGCTTGAGGGCAAACTGAAATTCACCGTGACGCAGGATGTTTTCAAATTCCTGGACCAAAAGCTCAAGGATACGTCCAAATTCATCTGCTTCATCTTCATCTTCCAAAATAATCAGAAGCACATCCAGGACATCTTCGCTGCGATTTCGGTGTTCTTCTTCGAAAATTAATTTCTGGAGGATTTCATTTTCGGCGGGTGTCAACTGCATCAAGCTCCGCTTAACCGCTGTCGAGTCAATACTCACCGTGGATTGCCTTCCAGCATCTCCCGAACCGTCTTGCTGATTTCCAGGGTCACTGCCATGCTTCGAACCGGAAGGGCCACCTGCTTTTTCATCTGATGATCCGGACACACGAAAGTGTGAAAAATCAAGTCTGGGCTCGGTTTCCCAGAACACGTCTGCGGCTTCATATTGGATATGCGGCAGATTTTTCTTCCACAGCGCTGTCACCAAATCCCCCTCAGACTCATCTGTTAAGATTCGATGCGCGTTCAACATACCCAGCAGAAAGCTGAGTTCGGCCGCGGTTGCCCCCTTTCTAAATTCAATCCAGAGGATTCCGTCACGGAAAAATGGTGTGACCAGATAATCCTCTTTACCATTCTGGCGGTAAACCTCTATTCCTTTAAAACAGATCCGCTCTTTTTCAATGTCAAGTTTCAGATCAGGAGATGTTTGAAAGAAATTGGTCAGGCTAACGTCAAGACCATCCAAGAGTTTTTCTGATATGGTGTGTGTTTCGGGATAGAGAGAATAGCTTTTAACCGCATTTGCAAAAGCAGCCATAAATCCCCGAACCGCTGCGAGCGCTTCGGGAGAGGGAGAGTCATCTGCGGTTTCCGATTTCAAAGAGTCGCTGGTTTTTATGGCGGGCGATTGCGGGGTCTGATTGGCCACGATGATATCCTTACCTGATTGTGCTGGCTCAGCGGCAATACAATATTTACGCTGAATATAATTGTTAATATATCATAAAGTATGGAAAATTGTCAAAAAAACGGCCCGCCGTGACATCTCGCAATAGTTGTCGTGGAGACTTTGTCGGCGCCTGACAGAAATAAATTCAGCAAAAGAAACCCTTGACAAATAATCCCAGGTAATCTATTGGATTCGGAAATTTATTTATACAACGTGGTGGCGCCCTTTGGGGCCCAACAGGGAAACCGGTGAAATTCCGGCACGGACCCGCCGCTGTGTTCGGGGACGAAATCCGCAATTGCCACTGATCTGCTACCAAACGGATCGGGAAGGCGCGGCGAGTAGATTGATCCGATAGTCAGAAGACCTGCCATTACGTTCATATTTGTGGAAATGGTAAATCCTCAAGCGATTACGCTTGGGGATTTTTTATTGAGCGACGCCAAAGCTAGGATCATAACAGAAAACTTCAGGAGGAACTTCAAAATGAATTTGCAAGACATTGTAAAAGGTATCGAGCCCCTGGATCAGGAATGGATTACCAAGGCCAGACAGCGCACTGCGCAGCTGGTCATGCCGACCCGGGCTCTGGGAAGGCTGCATGAAATTTCTGAGCGGCTTTGCGGCATCCAAGAAACCATGCAGCCGTCCATAAATCGCAAAGCGATTTTGGTGATGGCCGGTGACCATGGGGTCGTGGAGGAAGGCGTCAGCGCGTATCCCCAGGAAGTAACCGGTGCCATGGTGCAGACGTTTCTTGCCGGTGGCGCCGGCATCAATGCCATCGCGCGGCACGTGACGGCGGATGTATATGTTGTCGATATGGGAATCATGGCTGAACTGGGCGGCGTGGACAGCGATCGATTGATCGTTCACAAAATTGCACCCGGTACGGCCAATTTTGCCCGGGGCCCGGCAATGTCACCCAAGGAAGCTGAGCAATCCATCTTATTTGGCTTTCAGGAAGCCGCCAAGCTTTACCAAAACGGCGTTGAGATTCTGGGCACCGGAGACATGGGCATCGGCAACACCACACCGTCGGCTGCCATCGCAGCCGTCATATGCGGTGGCGACCTGGAAGAAATGGTTGGGCTCGGAACCGGTGTGGATATCGACGGGCTCACTCGCAAACGAGATGCCGTTGCCCGCGGCATCGCCGTTAACAGCCCGGATGCTTCAGATGGCCTGGATGTACTCGCCAAAGTAGGTGGGTTTGAAATCGGGGCAATTGCCGGCTGCGTGCTATCCGCTGGATTTCACCGCCGCCCGGTCGTCATCGACGGATTCATTTCAACAGCCGGTGCCCTCATCGCCCACACCCTCTGCCCCCTGGTGATGGATTACCTGTTTGCCGGCCACTGTTCGGAGGAATCCGGCCACCGGGCAATGCTGGAATATCTCAAATTAGACCCAATCCTGGATCTTGGAATGCGGTTGGGCGAAGGAACCGGGGGTGCCTTGGCGATGAGCATCATGCAGTCTGCCGTCGGTGTCTTTAAGGAAGTGCTGACCTTCGAAGAGGCGGGCGTCGCGGATAAGGAGTCTTGAATCTCCAAATGGAAAATGACGAATGACGAACGATGGAATTTGCTGCGCTCTGTCATTTAGATTGATAGTTTAAAATCGAAAGGATTCCTTAATTCGACATTCGTCATTCGTCAATATACTTTCCTATGAATTATTCCCAGTGATCACCTTTTTTGCGTTTCAGATCTATCGTATGGTTTTGAGTTGTGTCCGCGTGATCGGATCTGTGTCCCAAATCTATGTAGCGCCAGGTCCCGTGCCGGTCAATAAACGAATTTAGCAGCCAGCTGATGACACTGATCATCAGTGCGCCCAGAATGGCCGATCCGAAACCCTCGACATCAAAACCGGAAATGACACCGGATGCCATCTTCAGCATCAGTGCATTGATCACAAAGGTGAAGAACCCCAGGGTCAGAATATTGATTGGAAGCGTGATAAGAAGAGCAATGGGTCTGAATAAGGCGTTTAGAATACCAAGCATGGCAGCTGCAAAAAATGCCGCAACAAACCCGTCAACGTGGATACCGTTAAGTAAATAGGATGTGAGAATTATGGCCCCGGTAGAGGTCAGCCATCTGATAAATATTCCACTCATTAATTTTAGGTCACCGGCCGCTAATCTTCTCCCTTAACAAATGGGAACACCGGAAAGTGACAACCTGACGTTGTGAGAGCATCATATCATCGCCTGTGGCCGGGTTTCTTCCTCTTCTTTCCTTTTTATTCTTTACACAAAATTTGCCGAATCCGCTGATCAGAACGTCCTCTCCTTTTTCTAAAGTACTTTTGATTTGTTCCAGCAGAATCTCTATCAGTTCGGCAGATCGATTTTTGGGAAATCCGAGCTCATTGTGAATTGCATCTACAATATTGGCTTTTGTCAGTGTCATAGATTATTTGCTCCTGTGGGTCAAAAAGGACTCTGGTTGGAAAAATCATAGCAACGGCGCTAAGCTAATTAAATCTTTCGCTTTTGTCAAGGGATTAAAAGTACTTGAAAACATATTCACTGCCGTTTGTCAAAATATTTTACTGCCATTGGGGAAAAAAACAATAATTACGGGACTGCGGCTTTATAAATCAAAGCATCCCCGGTAATTGAATAGCCGGTTACAGCAGCGGGGATAAGGGCGGACCTCCCTTTCTTAATATTTATTATTTCCTGGGTGCCATAATCTTTTAGGTAAGCCGTGCCTTCAATACACAGTATGATTTCTACACTCCTTGATTCTGATGATTGATAGGGGCTCCCGGCAGAAGCTGAAACCACTGTAAGAACAAATTCATCCGCCGCGCTGGCATACACGCGTTCGTTCTTATTTTTTTTTACTGCCTCCAGAATATTAACCGGACGGGGTTTAAAGCTCAGCACTTTCAATAGTTCCGGCACATCTATATGTTTCGGGGTTAGCCCTCCCCGTAAAACGTTGTCAGAATTGGCCATCAATTCCAGCCCGACTCCCTCCAAATAGGCGTGGAGTTCCCCTGCCGGCAGAAATAAAGCTTCTCCGGGCTTTAATTCAATAAGATTTAGCAGCAGGGGGGCAAGGATACCAATATCGGAGGGGTATTCATTTGAAAGTCTTGTCATCCAGTGAAATGCAGAATCTTCTTCCGAATATTGATGCGCATTTCGGACAGCCTCCTCGACCACTCGTTTTTGCCTTTGGGAGTCCATGGTCATCAAGTTCGTAAAGAATCTCTTCAATCCTTCAGAATCCGGGTGCTTTTTTAGCAATTCCAACTCAGCCGCCAACCCGACAGGACAATTTTTCCCCAACATGGCAAGGATATCGGGGATATTGCGAAATCCATACATTGCCCAAAACGGCGATAAAGCGCATATACACTCCGGTTTATGGTTGTCGTCCTTGTAATTCCGGTTGGGCGCGTCTAGATCAATTCCCTGATCGGTTTCCCTTTCAAAGCCCTCTTTAGCCTGATTCAGGCTGGGGTGAGCCTGGATAGAAAGCGGCTTTGCGGCCGCCAACACTTTGAACAGGTACGGCAACTTGTTGCCAAATGCCAAAGCCACATCGTTTCCCAGGATCTCTCGCGGGTACCTGGCGATTAATTCTGTTAACGGCAGCCATTGTCCATTATAATTTACAAAAGATGACGCTTTGGGGTGAGCGCCCATCCAAAGCTCGGCTCTGGGTTCAAGCGAAGGGTTCCGCTCTCCGAGCAGCTCAGGAATTGCGGTTAGCGACCCCCAGGCATAATTCTGTACAGTATTTTTTAGCAATTTAATGGTTCGCATTGTTTCACCATTTTGTTAACAAAGTTAATATCATTTAAAAAAATTAATGTTTTCCCTCAGCTGGACGATATTAGAAATTGAAACCAAATAACTAATTTTTTCGGTAACAGCAAGTTTTTTGGTATCACAAACCGGTGAATATAGGAACCTAATTACAAAATCAATTATATTTGAAGTCATTTAAGAATTATGATCATCGTCGAATCGGCAAGTATTACCGATAAGGGCAAAATACGCAAAGCCAATGAAGATGCCCTGATTCTTGAAGATGCCCTGGGGCTTTATGTCGTCGCCGATGGTATGGGTGGCCATCGGGCTGGAGAGATCGCCAGTCGACTGGTTGTCGAAACCATCGGCGATTACATCAGAAAATTCACAGACAATGACCATTGTGCTCAAAATGCCGACTTCGATGAAACCCTCTCCTTGGAAGCCAACCGCCTTCTCAGCAGTATTCGCATGTCCAACCAGGTCGTGCATGAAGCATCTTTGGCAAACAGTTCCTGCCGGGGGATGGGTTCAACAGTGTCTGCCATATTCTTTACCGACAGCACTCTGATCGCGGCCAACGTCGGTGACAGTCCAATTTATCTGATTCGCGACGGCAAAATCAAGTTGCTGTCGGTACCCCACACCTTTCTGGCAGAACAGAGGGCGCTTAACCCGGAAAATGCCGAAAAACTTGGAATGCAATTCAGACACGTGTTAACCCGTGCGGTGGGAACAGATCAATCCGTAAATGCGGATATTTATGAAATTCAATGTTTCAGAGATGATATTCTGGTGATCAGTTCCGACGGTTTGATCGATAACGTGCCAGCCGAGGAAATCCTGGAACTGGCCCACAACAATGGACCCGATGCGGCCTGCCGAAAACTGGTGCAACTGGCCAATGATCGGGGCGGTGAAGACAACATTACCGTGATTGTGATTAAAGTCCAATTGGTTAAGAATTCACAGCATAATCTCAATCGATTTTTAGCCCTGGTTAAGCGGAATTCTTCCAGGATTCTTACCAGAATAAAATTTAGCTAAACGTTAAAATATCCAAGAGCAGCAAGATGCCGAACTTAACCTTAAAATTCAAAGATACCAAGCTTGAAGAATACCGGCTTCAGAAGGGGCATTCCATAACAGTCGGCCGGCGGAATAATAACGACGTGGTCATTGAAAATCTGGCTGTTTCGGGTCAGCATGCCAAGATAGATTCGGTGGCCGACGGATTTGTGGTGGTTGATCTGCAAAGCAAAAATGGTTCTTTTGTCAATGAGCAACTGATTAATTCACACTGGCTTAAAAATGGAGATATTATCAGCATCGGAAAGCATTCTCTGGTCTTTTCCTATTCCGAGGATGAGGTGCTGCCTGCTGATGGTTCGGATGAAATGGAAAAAACCATGGTGATTGATACGAGCCAACATCGCAATATGATGAAAAAAAGCCATTCAAAAGTTTCCAAACCCCTTACCAAAGCCAGTAAGAATGAAATCGTTGGTGCCTTAACCTATTTGGCTGGCGGAAGCGGTAAAATCAAGCTCAATGGTAAGATTACGAAACTTGGCAAACACCGCACATCTGACATTGTCGTCAAGGGTCTATTTGTTGGACGAACGTCGGTCACCATCAGCAGAAGACCCGATGGTTTTTACTTAAGCTTTGTTGGAGGCCTTTCAAAGCCGAAACTCAATGAAAAAATCGTGAAACAATCGGCCATCCTCAATGATCTTGATATCATCGATATCGGCGCAACAAAACTGCAGTTTTTTATACAAAAACCTCACCAAAAAAAGAAAAAAATGATATAGCAAAATGCATGAAGATCGCATTTTTGCATTATCATCTAAAAACCGGCGGTGTCACCACAGTTTTAAAGCAGCAGTTGGTTGCCATCCCCCAAAAATGGCAAGTGCTCGTGCTTACCGGACTTCCTCCGGAGACACCTCTTGCTGCCGATTTTGTCCATATCCCCGAACTTGGATACAGCAGTCAGTATAAAAAAAAAATTGATCCGGATGATGTGGCCGAAACGATCATCAATGCCATCCGTCACAAATTTAACGGACTGTGCGATGTCCTTCACGTACACAACCCTACCCTGGCAAAGAATAAAAAAATTTTGGATATTTTAAAATCTTTGCAAAAAAGAGGTGTAACGCTTTTATTGCAAATTCATGATTTTGCTGAGGATGGACGACCTTTTGATTATATTGCGGAAGAGTATCCGGCAGACTGTCATTATGGCGTCATCAATCAGCGGGATTATGAAATCTTACTGGCCGCCGGGTTAAAAAAAGAAGGACTGCACCGGCTGGTGAACACCGTGAGCCCGAGTCGTATCAAATCACGACCTAAATTGGTGAAACCCCTGGCGTTGTATCCGATCAGAGCGATCCGGCGCAAAAATATCGGCGAAGCCATTTTATTGTCTCTGTTTTTTCGACACGGACAAATCCTGGCCGTCACTTTGCCGCCGAACAGTCTGTCAGACATAAAGAGTTACGAAGGGTGGAAAGTTTTCGTTAGAGACCAGAAATTAAATTTGGCGTTTGACCAGGGCCTCAATCACGAGTTTGAAACCCTGGTTTTGTCCGCTGAATTTTTGATCACAACCAGCATCACCGAGGGGTTTGGTTTTTCTTTTCTCGAGCCCTGGCTTTTCGAAAAATTGATCTGGGGGCGCAACCTTCCGGACATCTGCCGGGATTTTACAGCGAACGGCCTCCGACTAGAGCATCTCTATAACGGTCTGTTTGTTCCAGCAGATTGGGTCGGTCTCCAGCGCTTCAATCAAAAGTGGACAGCTTGTGTGCTAAATGCCTGCACGCGGTTTAATTTACCCACGAATAAGGCCTTGATTCTGAAAGCGCTTGATTCCATCACAAAAGATGGGCTCATCGATTTTGGGATTCTCGATGAAGCAGCCCAAAAAAAGGTGATCGTCCGCCTGATCTCAAGCCGCAAAGCCGCTGACAAGTTGATTCAGATAAACCCCTTTCTTTCCGATCCCGGCATGGTATCCGACAAAAACGAACGGATCCTTACCAACAAACGCATTGTTCAGGAATATTACAACCCAAAAATATACCGCCAAAGAATGTTGGATCTTTACGATAAAGTGACCACAACGCCGGTTAAACAAAGAATCGATAAAACCGCTTTGGCAACGGCGTTTTTAAAGCTGGAAGAATTCAGTCTCTTAAAATGGGGTGAATACGTCGCGTAAATATCCGACCTAAATGGAATAGTGGCATGCTGGATAAAAAATCCGTACAGAGATATCTTAACCATCTGACACCTCTGCCGACATCTTTTGAACCGGGCGGCGCGTTAAAGCAAAAGGTCAAATGCGTGCTGTTTGATATATATGGAACCCTCTTTATCAGTGGCTCGGGAGACATCGGTCCGGCCGATAAAAAGTCGCCGCAAATCGAGGAAATCAATCACCTGCTGACCCAATATAGCATCCGCAAATCACCTCAAACTCTGTTAAACGAATTTTATCGCGCCATTAAAACCAGACATCAGGAACTCCGCAACACGGGTGTTGATTTTCCGGAGGTCAAAATTGACCGGATATGGATGCAGGTACTGTCAACCGTTGATACCAGCATCGTCAGGCAATTTGCCGTTGAATTTGAATTAATTGTCAACCCGGTATACCCCATGCCCAATCTTGGAAAGATGTTGTCTGCCTGCCGGCATCGGAACAAAATCATGGGGATTATCTCCAATGCGCAGTTTTATACCCCCCACTTGTTCAGGTGGTTCCTGGATTCAGACCTGCAAGAGCTGGGGTTTGATCCCGAACTTGTTTTTTACTCCTATCAATTCGAGGTGGCAAAACCGTCACCCGTGCTCTTCAGAAAAGCGGCTGCAACGCTTGAGGCAAGAGGCATTCAACCTTCTAGCGTCCTTTACCTCGGAAATGACATGCTCAACGACATTTACCCTGCCAAAGTCACCGGATTTCAAACAGCCCTGTTTGCGGGTGATAAACGGTCACTGCGCCTGAGATCGGATGATCCCCGCTGTAAAAATCTTAGCGCCGATCTGGTGATTACGGATCTTGATCAACTGATCCCACATATTGTCTAACCCGGAGAAAGCGAGCCGTAGCCTGCGACGAGCCCTTCGGTCCTGAGCTCAGGGTCGAACGACTCAGCCGAGCCGAATATTGAATAGCGAAATTCGCAGGCAGGAATCGCTGCATCAGGCCCTGTTCTTCATTCGACCTTCCTCATTCGATCACTGCCAATTCACCGGTATCCGGGCAACATTATTTTCTCGGTTCTTGAAGACCAGATGCCCGTTATTTCTGCCGTAGCGATACAGATCTCTGGTAATCTTTACATCCTGCCGGCAATACTCGATGATCTCAAGGATACGCCCCTGTTTCCACCATTGCAGGGCTTGCAGGCCATCGGCAGTTTTTTCAGCACCCAGGGTGGCCGTGGCCAGATGGGCCAGGGACAAGCGAAAGCCAAGATATTCTTTAACTTCTTCCAAGATGTCCAGATTGTTTAATTGCCTGAAATCAAAATCGGAATACCCTTTGAGCACCTGATAGTCGAATCGTTTGATATTGAAGCCGACAACCAAATCAAACGCCTGCAGGCACTCGATAAATCGGGGAATTTGGTTTTCCATAAAATCGATGAAACGGTCCTGTTTTGAATCGTACAACACGACACAACTAATCTTCATCAAATTCGCCCGCTGCCAACCGCCGACCTCGGCTGCCGAGCGTTGCGTTTCAAGGTCAAAAACACCGTAATGCAAGGCTTTCGGCTGTTTTATGCCGATCGGAGACTTGGATGCTTGCGGCGCGCTAACGACCGGCGTTTTTGCCGGCCTGGCTGGGCTCATCTGCTTTAATTTGTCTAGTATGAATATTGCCGCCAACTTATCAATGGGCCGGTTTGCAGAACCACATTTCGGCGAATGCACACAGGACGGACAGCCGGACTCACAGGGGCATCCGCGGATGACGTTCTGGGTATATGCCAGCAGTCTGTCGGCGCGTATAAATGCCTCCCGATTTAATCCGATCCCTCCGGCAACACCATCGTGGATAAACACGGCTGCGCTTTGCAACTGAGGGTGATAGGGCGTCGACAGGCCGCCGAGATCATTGCGATCCGCCATTACCAGAAGCGGGAAGATACCGATGGCAGCATGCTCAACGGCATGAATACCCCCCATGAAATCATGGTGCCCGGACTCGGCAGCGTCATAAATTTCCTGAGGTATTTTAAACCACAACCCTTCGGTTTCAAAAATTTGAGGTGGCAGATCGAGCGGAACTTTTTTAATCAGTTTCTTGCCGTGGATGCGCCGGATTTCATATTCGGTGACATGATCGGTCACTTTTATCCGGCCGCTGCAGGCCGTCGTGCCCCATACCGGCTTTTGCTCATAGATTTCCAGAATTTCCGTTTCCTTATATCCTCTAACCTGAGTGAAATAATCAACATCCCTCCTCGAAGCCGTTATTATTCCCGTGTTTAAATCGATGTTGTCGACGATATAGGTATCTCCCCGATGAAGGTAGATAGCCCCGGGGTGCGTCTCGCGCAAGGCTCTGAACTCATCGATTTCGCCTTTATTTTTCCCCGTCCGGCGGTCGACTATCTGAAGGCGGTGGCCGGCTCCCCGGATATTCACATTGCGGTGGGGGTTTTTCCGCCGGGCATACAACTCCCGGCCGTCGGCACTGCGCAGAAGGTTTCCGATCTTTTCAAGCTGTGCAACGGTAGTCACGGCATATTTTTTGTTGGCCGGGGGTTCATCTATTTTCAGGGGTAGTTCCGCAGCGGCACACTCCAGGTGTTGTGCCAGTATTTGCGAGTTGTATGGATTGACCACCGCCGCTTCCGGTTCACGGTTTATGAAGTCCCGCGGATTTCGCATGAAAAATTGATCCAAGGCATCCTCCCCGGCAATCAGGATCACTGCGGAATCCTGGCCGCTGCGCCCCACCCGGCCGCCGCGCTGCCAGGTGGATACCACCGTCCCGGGATAGCCAACCAGAATGCACAGATCCAGATCGCCGATATCGATCCCCAACTCAAGGGCGCTGGTGGAGATGACCGCCAGAAGATCACCCTTTGAAAGCCGTTTCTCAATATCACGGCGCTCTTCGGCAAGAAACCCTGCACGGTAGGCGCTGATGCGGTTTGCCAAATCACCGGATTGATTACCGGCCCAAAGGGCAATCAACTCGGTGAGTTTGCGTGACTGGGTGTAGACGATGGTGCGAAGCCCACGGTGTAAAGCGGCCTTCAACAAAAGAATCGCAGTCTGGGCCGGACCACTTTCGGGATTGATAAATAAAAGAGAGCGATTTTTACGGGGGGCTCCGGATTTTGTGATGGCCGTCACTGCAAGACCCGTCAATTGCCGGGCCAGCCGGGCCGGGTTCGCCACCGTGGCGGAACTGAAAATAAACGTCGGTGACGCGCCGTAGTACCGACAAATTCTGTGTAAACGTCTGAAAATCTGTGCCACATGGGAACCCATAACACCCCGGTATGTATGGACTTCATCCACCACCACGGTTTGCAGGTTCTGGAAAAACGTCGACCACTTGCGATGATGGGCCAGAAAAGAAAGGTGCACCATCTCAGGATTGGTCAAGATAACATTGGCCGGTTCATCGCGAATACGCTTGCGTCGGTAGGCGGATGTGTCACCGTCATAAATGGCTGCCGTCGGTCTGGTTTTTCCGAAGTGGACCGCCATTTTCTCAAAAGCCTGTAATTGATCCTGGGCCAGCGCTTTTAAGGGGAAAATATACAGGCTTTTTGAATGATAATTCTTTTGGAAACGTTCTAAAACCGGCAGATTATAAATCAGGGTTTTACCGCTGGCCGTGGGTGTGGCCACAATGACATGCTGCATGTTGCGAATTAAATCTATGGCGCGGGCCTGATGCCGATAGAGCGCCCGGATACCCAGGGACCGCAACGCATGTATAATTTCAGGCGGCCATTCAGCACTGGTTTCCGTCCAACTCGCGGGGTTTTCCGGCAGGGTGGTTTGAAAAACTACCTGATTTCCCAGGCGCCGGGAGTTGGTCAGCGCCTGCAAATACTCGCTTAATTTTGATTCGGGCTGGTCAATTTTACCCATAGCACGGAAAAGTGATCCAGTTTTCAACGATCCCGGGGAAACCAGGAAGATGGGTGAGGATATTGAAGATGCGCTAATCCTTAACCCGTTCAACATAAGCTCCGGTACGGGTGTCGATTTTTAACAGTTCACCTTCCTCGATAAACGGCGGGACTTGGAGCACATACCCGGTTTCCAGGGTGGCCGGTTTGGAATCACCCGAAGCCGTATCCCCTTTTACCCAGGGATCGGTGTGTTCGACCTTTAAATTGATAAAAATCGGCAGGGAAATTCCAATCGGCCGACCATCGAATAATAGTATGTTGCAGACGGTGTTTTCTTTGAGAAAATTTTTGGCGTCACCGAGTTGTTCTGGCGTTAGATATTCCTGGACATAGGTCGTCATGTTCATGAAACAGAATTGGTCTTTTTCTGCATATAGATATTCCATTTCCTGTTCTTCCAGGTCCGGCTGTTTGAATTTTTCACCGGATCTGAACGTTCTGTCAAATTGAACCCCGGTGACCATATTCTTCAATTTACATTTATAAAGCGCCTGGCCTTTGCCGGGTTTGACAAACTCAAACTGCACCAGGGCATACGGTTCGCCATCAATTTCGATTTTAACACCTTTTTTCAAATCACCACTTTCTAACATATTTTTTGTTCCCTTCTTTTTGGGGGCATGGTTCTATCTTAATTCATTTAAGTCCTAAACTTCTGAGCAGCGACACCTTTACCTTTAACCGCAGACATCAACAACGTATCAAACGATAGAATTCCGCTGATATTCATTTGTTAATTGTCATTCTTCATTTCAACGTTTTCTCTGCCACCCGTACGGCATTCACTAACTGTTTCACCTTTTGCAGATTTTTTTTAAATCGAATCGGTGCACCGCTTTTGTCATGCGCGTTGGTCAGGGTGCAGCTGTCCACTCCGGCAGGCCTTACCCGCCGGATACCCTCGGCTACATTGCCCGCTGAAACTCCGCCTGCAAGGATGACCGGGATGCGGCAGGATGCGACCAGTTC
This sequence comes from Desulfobacterales bacterium, assembly GCA_049698595.1. Taxonomy (GTDB): domain Bacteria; phylum Desulfobacterota; class Desulfobacteria; order Desulfobacterales; family JAFDCJ01; genus JAFDCJ01. The sequence goes on from JBAVYC010000586.1 coordinate 20,205, forward strand.
GGCGGCTGTATCCCAATCGCACCTCATGCCGGTTATCCCCACAAAACCCCGGACCGGCTGGGGGACGTCTTCGACCCCCGAGTCATTTGCCAGGATGGTGTCCGTGAGAAATATATCACTGACCGGTTCAAACCATCCGGCCAGTTCCAGGGTGGGAACCGCGTTGTGTTTACCATACTGGGCGATGGGAATGGAGCGCATAATTTTTATCTGTGGAAATCGATCTTTTACATCTTTTTGGAGCCGGATCAATCGGCGGCAGTAATCCCAGACATCTTTCTCATCCACCAGAGATTCGCAGAAGTGGACGATATCGGGCTGATAATAATCCAGGGTGCAGAGGACAGATTCCGAGGAATTAAAAAGCGGTATCAAACTGCTTTTGGCAGATGCAGAACGAACCTGCCGGATAGTGGCTTTTACCTCGGGGATTTTCCAGTCCACTTCGGAAACAATTACACTACCGATGCGATCGACGCCAATTTCAATAAGCGCCTCAGCCTCAAATGGATCCTGTACCTCGTAGATCTGCACGATGATCTTTTTCATGGTTCTAATTAATACAATTTATCCAATTCGACTATAGGATCCAATTTTAATTTACGGTTGACAATTGTCGTCTTGTCTAACATATTCAACCTGTTTTCGCAAACCGTTTCAGAAATCTGGATTCCATATTTAGCATCTATAATAACGTGCAGGTAAGTTATGATACTCATCATCGATTTTGGCTCGCAATATAATCAGTTAATCGCCCGCAGAGTTCGGGAATACCATGTTTATTGCCGGATTGATCCGCCCGCTATCACCGTGGATAAAATTAAGGCACTCAATCCGGACGGAATCATCCTGTCCGGCGGCCCAGCAAGCGTTTATGAAAAAAACAGCCCCAAGACCGACCCGACTGTTTTTGACCTCGGAATTCCGGTGCTGGGCATTTGCTATGGTATGCATTTCATGATCTCAGCGCTGGGTGGAACCGTTGAGGGCGTTGGAAAGCGCGAGTACGGATTCGCCGAACTCAACATCAAAAAGGCCGACGGTCTTTTCGAGGGGGTCAATAAAAAAAGCACCTGTTGGATGAGTCACGGTGACTCGATCCGTAGACTGCCGCGCGGATTTAGGATAACCGCTTCCACCCCCAGCACGAAGATTGCGGCCGCGGTTCATGCCAAAAAGGACCTGTTTGGCTTCCAATATCATCCGGAAGTCGCTCATACCCAAATGGGCAAAAAGATGCTGCGCAACTTCCTTTTCAATGTTTGTGGCTGCAAACGTAACTGGACCATGAAATCGTTCGCCCGCCGGGCTATTGAAGAGATCCGTTCGACGGTAGCCGACAAAAAAGTCATCTTGGGATTAAGCGGCGGTGTGGATTCTTCGGTGGCGGCCCTGCTCCTGCATAAAAGTATCGGCAAACAACTGACCTGTATATTTGTGGACAACGGAGTACTCAGAAAAGACGAAGCCCGTAAACTCAAAATTACCTTTAAACGGCAGCTCAACCTCAATATTCGGTTTGTAAATGCAAAAACGAAATTTTTAAAGGCACTTGCCAAGGTAGCCGATCCCGAAAAAAAGCGAAAAATCATCGGCCGGATTTTTATGCAGGTTTTTGAAGCGGAAGCCCGCAAGATAAAAGGTGCCGATTATTTAGCCCAGGGGACTCTGTATCCGGATGTCATCGAATCGGTATCCGCGTTTGGGGGACCGACATCCGTTATCAAATCCCACCATAATGTCGGCGGTCTTCCCAAGAACATGAAACTAAAGCTGATCGAGCCTTTAAGATACCTTTTTAAGGACGAAGTGCGTCTATTGGGCAAAGAATTGGGGCTCGAGGAAGATTTAATCTGGCGTCAGCCTTTTCCGGGCCCCGGCCTTGCCATTAGAATCATTGGTGAAATTACACCCAGTCGACTGACAATATTACGCAATGTTGACGATCTTTTACTTGAAGAGATTAAAAATGCCGGATATTATAAAAAATTGTGGCAATCATTTGCCGTCTTGCTGCCGATCAAGAGTGTCGGCGTCATGGGAGATCAAAGAACCTATGAAAACATCGTGGCCATAAGAGCGGTGACAAGCAAGGATGCGATGACGGCTGACTGGGCGAAACTGCCTCATAAATTATTGGGCCGTATTTCCAACCGGATCATAAATGAGGTCAATGGCGTTAACCGGGTGGTCTACGACATTAGTTCGAAACCCCCCAGCACGATTGAATGGGAATAAAAAATTATGGCGGAAAGAAAACCTCCCGAATTCCGATTTAATTCCGACGATCAGGAACCCGATGAATTTTATCAAGAGGAAGTCAAGGACCTGCGGATTGAAAAATTAAGCCAGCGAATTACACTCATATCGATTCTATTGCCCTGCCTGATTGCTGTGGCCATCTATTTGGGTTACCGCGACCTGACCGGTAGAGTAAACCAGGGTCAGGACAGCGGAAATATAGAAGTCCAAAAGCTATCAAATCAAATGCAAGAACTTTCTAAAAAGTTCGACGAAAAATTGAACACATTCTCAACTGCCTTGGCCGCCCAGGATCAGGATATCGACAATTCGATCTCCGGCAAACTAAACACCATTAATAATAATATCGAAGTGTTGAATCAAAGCATGAAGGCTCTCGATCAGAATTTAAAACAAACAAAAAGCGCCCTAACAAAACTAGATAAAACCAAAGTCGACAAAAAGAATCAGGAAGCCGCCATCGCTAAATTAGAGGCTGATTTAAATCCACTCAAAACTGAATTTCAATCGCTGACAGAAATTCGCGCAGACCTGAAATCGGTATCGTCTGAAATAAAGAATCTGGCAAGCCAATTTACCGAAGAGATGCAAAAAAACGCCGAGAATACCGCAAAGTTCAAAAAAGAATATGATTTGTTTCAGACATCGATAGCCAGCCAGTTAAGTGAGAAAATCGATAAAGCCGCGTTGGGCGTAGAGCTTTTAATGTTCAAGAAAAATCAAGGCATCAATGCTCAGGAAATTACACGCCTTGTCGAAAGATTGGATTCGATTCAAAAGCAAATCGAAGACGTGCAATTTGGTTCAAACTTGAACCGTCAACCCGGGGAATCAACCTCAAAAAAATCACCACCCGCGCAATCCGCCCTGACAGACAATATAGGCTCGAGTGAAAATAAGAGCTCTTCAAATGCTGAAGATGTTAAAGTCCTGGAACAGGACCTTCCCCCCGAGTAGCTTTTGGGCGCACGATGGGCTGGTTAACTTAAAAAATAAACATCGGACGTCTTTTCACTGGTAAAAGAAGGCGGATTTTCATATAAGCGTCGCTGCTGGCCTGAAATGCGACCAGTTTAATCGAACAAAAAACTATAGATCAGGCCGCCGTCCTGATCGTAGCCGCCGGTATGGAAGGAGCGCTCCCCAGTGTTGTGGCCGGGCTGGTCGATCGGCCGGTTATCGCCGTTCCGACCAGTGTGGGGTACGGCGTCAATCTCGGAGGGCTGACCGCGCTTTTCGCCATGCTGAACAGCTGCAGTTCGAATGTGGCGGTGGTGAATATTGACAATGGCTTTGGAGCCGGTTACATGGCATCACTCATTAATAAAGTTTAGCCTGGGTTAAGTGGTTCAAACAGGTAAAACCGTTGAAGCCAACCCATACAAGATGATCTAAGGACATAGGAATCATGCACGTCAACCAAGCCATCATAGCATTCTCGCAAAGTGAAAAGCTGAAAAGCGGTATTATCTGGGCAAGCCAGATCATCGAAATGTGCATCGCTCTTTCGGAACCTGAAAAACCAGGGGCCGAAAGAGTACTAAAAACATTAATCAGCATGATCGCCGCTGAGATTCATGTTGCCCAAAAAGCAGCCCCCCACGATGTCTGGCAGGATGTTGAAAAGGACATTAATACGGCCATCGTGATGTTGAACTCGGGAGTGACCCACGAAGCCGGCTACCACCTCACTCAGGCCTTGACAAAGGTCACCACCGTCGGCCAGCAATCCATGACCCTTTTAACGGATGAGGGGTTGTTATAATATTTTGCCAATTTATTTCTGGAGCATACCATGAGCTTCGGCCAGCGAATTATTTTGTCGGTCGGCATATTACTCATCGACCTTATCGTGTTTTTTTTGCCTCTTACAGCCCTGTTTCTGATCTATATCATTTTGGCCAATCCGGATTGGTTCAGGGAGTTTTTACAAAAACTGAACCCTACTTGAAAAATCATCCTTTCGCCTTTTGCAGCTGAATTATTTCATTCCAGATCTTTTCAGTATCTTTCGATGGTATATCATTGGTATCGAAAACGGGTTTGTCGAGTTCAGGAATGAATTCATCAAGAACCGAATTGATTTGGGCAATAAGCTCGTCTATTTCCATATCGTTTAGTGTCTGGATCATCAGCAAATCATCCCGTGCTTGCTGCTCAAAAAAATCCAAGGTTTCATATCCATTTTGGAAATGGCTGATTTTATTCGTTAATCCGGTTATGTATCCAAACAACAATTGAATCAGCTTAAGGTTAAATTCAATTCGCGGATTCCGGATGGCCTTCAGATAGGATTCAGTCTGCAATTGCGCTTTTTCCAGTTTGATCTCTTTTTCGAGTTCATCCACTTTTTGTCTCAACTGCTCCTGTTTTTGCATCACCAGTGCAATTTTTTTTGACAAACCTTGCTGCAAAGATGAAATTTCTGCCATTTTTCGGTTGAGTTCCGTGGTTTTTTGCTCGCTTGCATAATTTGGCCCGCAAAGCAAAAGATAAATCATCAATGCCGCTAAACTGCTGCCTATCAATTGCTTTTTCATATCAGTAAAACCTTAAAACCTTTAATTTTCATTTAAAAAGCTAGATCACATCAGGACACGCTCTATTTCCTTCCGGACATCATCGGATATAAACAATTTGCCGCCCATGGTTTCCCACAATGCCAGATATTTTAGTGCCTTTTGATCTGCATTCTTTTTATTGTACCGAAGCCCCATAAGTTCCAGCTGTTTGCCTTCCCATTCCATCAGATACGTTGCCAGCTCGGACGGGAACTCTGTCAAACCGTTGAGAGATATCCAGTTGCCTTCCCATTTGAACAAATATTGCGCTGCTGCCGGAGAAAGTTCTTTAACACCGTTGATGCAGATCCAGCTGCCGCGCCACTGAAATAAGTGTTTTGCCGCCGCCGGGGAAAGTGTCGGTAAGCCATTTAAAAAAAGTTCCGATCCATTCTTTTTTGACAGACATTGGGCCGCTGCGGCGGACAGGCAGGTGAGTTCCGCGGTGCGCTCATAATTTCCTGCGCAAATCTCTTTGATAATTTCTCGATCCGCCACAGTCGGCTGCGTTTTCCCGGTTTTCTTTTTTTTCTTTTTTATTTCGGCCCAGATTGTTTCAAGGGGCGGAAAATCCGTATTCTCGCGATCGACTGCCAGTTTTTCCGCACTTGGCCGATATTTTTGAATAGCCGCGCCGAGATGCTGCATATGTCTGTCCATATCGATACCACCGGCAATATCGATCAATTGCAGATCGAACTCGGCCTTGCGTTTAAGATAGAGAAGCTCTTCACTTCCCTGCTTGATCCAACGGGCTGGTTTTTCCAATCCATGGATATAGGAACGACGGCGCTGTATGGTGCGCAGGTTGAGCTCAATACGCCTATTTTCAAGGGCTTCCCTGTAAGAAGTTATGCCTTCTTTTTGCAGTTCCCGGTTAATTTGATCCTCCAGATCAGCGATCCCGTTCTGATAGTGATGTTTGAGCCGGTAGATTTCTTCTTTTTTTTCTAACAATTCATCTCTGAGAAGACCTGCATCCTCGAACTTTGCCTGATATCTTTCATTTTCGCTGAGAGGTTTGGGCGCCGCGAGCTGTTTTTGAATTATTTGCACGGGTGGCGTTGGTGCGGTCGCTATAAGAGGGACGGATTGTGCCTCTTTGTGGAATCCAAGTAAAGCAGGGCTCATATAAAAAACACCCCCTGCAATAACCATCAAAATCAAGGTTAAACCGACGACTTTTTGGGTTGCCGACGGTGTTCCGATAGTAATTTTGGCCTTGGATTTTTTGGCTGATTTTACGGAACTCTTATCATCATCGTTACTATCTTTTTGATTCTCCGCCGGTGCGTTGTCCTTTTCGGGCTTTTTTTCAGTTTTGTCGTTTTCCTGACTTTCCAGCGCTTCTTCTTGAGAAGGATCCGGTGCTTCCGGCGGCTCGTCATCGAATTGCGCATCATCCAAACCTAAAAAATCATCGTCCTCCAATTCACCCAGGTCTGACTCCCCGTCTTTCTGATCATCGACTGGATCCGCTGAATTTTCAGCTTCGGTTTCTTCCGGGAGGAGTTCCGATTCTCCGTCGTCCGGGATTGGCGGCACTTCACCTTCATTGAAAGTATCGCTATCCGGTTTACCGGATTCATTCTGTGCTTCCGCGCTAACAACCTCATCCTGCAATATTATCAATGGTTCGACAGCGTCCTCTTCAGCCGGGATTATTTCGGTCTGATCATTTGAGTCGGGTTTCTCATGAGAGGATAATTCAGATGCTTTTGAATCATTGATATCGAATTCTTCTTTTACTGCCATTTTTCACCGATTTTCTTTGTTTAAACGCAGATGCCGCTAGCATTTTACCTCCAATGGTGTATCGGCATGTTTTTTGAATTCTTGAGCAGGTTCCTGGGATTTGAGCGGAAGTACGACTTGACTGGTTTGGGTCCAAGCGCAAAGACAGGCTGAAGGAGACGAAAAAGTTAAGTTGTTTTGTAATTAATCTAAGTTCATCATTGCCTAAAGGTCAGTTCCGGCTCGGATTTAAATACGCCGGCGGGAATCATATCTACGATATCGGAAAATTTTTCATTAGAGAATCCGATAGTTCTCAGTTTAGTTGAAAGCGTTTCGGTACTGAGCCGCTCCAGTTCCAAACCGGTGCGAAACCTGGACATGAGAAGATCTGCCAGGTAGACAATATGCGTCAGTTCGACGTTTCGGGCAGCGTTTTCGGGTTTGTGGTGATGGCGGATGGTATCGACAAACGAATCGGGTAAGGACCATCTCAAGGCAAGATCACTACCGACTTGTGTATGATCAATACCAAGATTCGTTTTTTCGGCTGCCGAAAAATCAGTTTCTTGTTCATACAGTTGGCGGTAGAAAAGGGGATAGGCCGATGCTATATATTGATCGAGGACCACCTTTCCGATATCGTGGAGAAGACCGGCGGTATAAGCTAACCCCGGCTTCACTTTGGCAGTCAAATTAGCTAGCTTTTCAGAGATGATGAACCAATCCTCCCACACCGGCTTCTTCGTCGTAAATAGCGACTCCGACACAGGTTCCGAGAAAGGCCTGCAGGGTTAGCGGCATATTCCGGCTGACATAATAACTGCCTGAAGTGACGTGATGTTTCCTTGGATGGTTCATTTTTTTTCTGAGAGCCCTATTA